>NZ_JBHUWW010000003.1:0-162126 GCF_042669755.1 Kitasatospora sp. NPDC057223
GGCTGCTGCCGACCGGCCCCCCTTGCGTGCGCGTTCAGTCCCGGCCGAGTCCGGCCTCGACGTCCCGGACGACCCGCCACATCGGTGTCCGGCGCCGGGTGATGACGATGACCACGTCGTCCTCCTCGGCCGCGGCGCCGGCGGCGGACGGCGTCGGTGTCCAGGTGGCCGCGACGTAGTCGAGCGCGCGGTCCATCTCGGCCGTCGCGTCACCCTCCCCGTCGGCGCGCAGCCAGGTGCGCAGGGCGTGGTTGTGCGCGGCGACCACGGCCGCGGCGACCACGTTGGCCCGCAGGGCGCCGTCGTGCCGGTCGGCGAACCGGCCCCGCAGGTAGTCGGCGAGGGTGCGCTCGTAGCTGCGGACCACGGACAGCTCGTAGGTGCGCAGGCCGGGGACCTTCTTGGTCAGGCGGTAGCGCTGCACCGAGAAGGTGGGGTTCTCGGCGTACATCCGCAGGACCAGGCGGGCGGCGTCGCAGACCCGCAGGACGGGGTCGTCCTCGTCCTCGCTGGCCTGCAGGAAGGCCGTCATGTCCTCCAGGCACTGCTCGTGGTCGGGGAAGACCACGTCCTCCTTGGAGGGGAAGTAGCGGAAGAACGACCGCCGGCCGACGCCGGCCAGCGCCACGATGTCGTCGATCGTCGTCTGCTCGTAGCCCCGCTCCAGGAACAGCCGGATCGCCGCCGCGACGAGGGAGTCGCGCATGGCGGGCTTCGCGGCGGCGGGGGCGGACGCCCGGTCGGCGGGCTGCGGGTCGGTCATGTCGTGAACCTAGCATTTTCCGACCAGGAAGCGGCACTCGGTACACCCGACAGAGGATACTGCGTACCGTGTGCCGCTTCCGGGATCAGCCCTCCCGGGCGGCGTCGATCTCGGCGATCAGGCCCTCGATCAGACCCTTGATCTCGTCCCGGATCGGCCGGACGGCCTCGACGCCCTGGCCGGCCGGGTCGTCCAGCTTCCAGTCGAGGTACGTCTTGCCGGGGTAGTACGGGCAGGCGTCGCCGCAGCCCATGGTGATCACGTAGTCGGACGCCTGGACGGCCTCGGCGGTGAGGATCTTCGGCGCCTGGTGGGAGATGTCGACGCCCAGCTCCGCCATCGCCGCGACCGCGGCCGGATTGACCCGCTCACCCGGGACGGAGCCGGCCGAGCGGACCTCGACCCGGTCGCCGGCGAGGTGGCGCAGGAAGCCGGCGGCCATCTGCGAACGCCCGGCGTTGTGGATGCAGACGAACAGCACGGAGGCGACGGGAGCGGGCATCGTTCTCATTCCTTCGGTTGCGCGGCCCGGTGCCCCGCCGGGCGGCCGGGGAAGGGCTCGGGAGGGCTCGGGAGGGCTCGGGCTCGCCAAGTGGGCCCGACGCCGGGTAACGTATCAGCCCATGGTGACGTCAGTCGACAGTGATGTATTGAAGATTCTGGCCGACCCGCTCCGGCTGCAGATCGTACGGCTCCTCGCCCGGGAGGCGCTGTGCACGACCCATCTGGTGGCGGAGACCGGCGCCCGGCAGACCAACCTGTCCAACCACCTCAAGGCTCTCCGGGACGCCGGCCTGGTCGACACCGAGCCCTGCGGGCGCTTCACCTACTACTCGCTCCGCGCCGAGGCGGTGGAGGCCCTGGCATCGGACTTCGCGTCACTGGCCGCCACCGCCCGCGAAGCCGCCGCGGCGGGCCGCAAGCGGTCCTGCTGACCCGCCCTTCCCAGCCCGACACCCGGCGGCCGGCCCCACCCGGCCCCGTCCACCCGCCCCGCCCGAGGAGCAACCCGTGAGCACCACCGCCGAGGCCGGACCCGAGCGACTGGCCGGGTCGGAGCCCACCGCGGCCGGACACCCGGCCGAACGTCCGGCTGAACCCCCGGCCGCCCCGCTGCCGAACCGGGTGGCCGCCGAACTGGTCGGCACCGCCGCACTGGTCGCCGTCGTCGTCGGCTCCGGCATCCAGGCCACCGGGCTGAGCCAGGACACCGGCCTGCAACTGCTGGCCAACTCGCTGGCCACCGTCTTCGGCCTCGGCGTACTCATCCTCCTGCTGGGGCCGGTCTCGGGCGCCCACTTCAACCCGGTCGTGACGCTCGCCGCCTGGTGGACGGGCCGCGCGGACCGCACGGGCCCCGGCCCGCACGAGGTCGCCGCCTACATCGCCGCGCAGACCGCCGGGGCGATCGGCGGGGCCGTCCTCGCCGATGCGATGTTCGGCGAGCCGCTGGTGCGATGGTCCGCCCACGACCGCTCGGCCGGGCACCTGCTGATGGGCGAGGTCGTCGCCACCGCGGGCCTGGTCCTGCTGATCTTCGGTCTGGCCAGGACCGGCGCCCTCCGCCTCGCCGCACCCGCGGTCGCCTGCTACATCGGCGCCGCCTACTGGTTCACCTCCTCCACCTCCTTCGCCAACCCGGCCGTCACGGTGGGCCGCGCCTTCACCGACACCTTCGCCGGTATCGCCCCCGGCTCCGTCCCCGGCTTCGTCGGTGCCCAGCTGCTCGGCGGCGCCGTCGGCCTGGGCCTGGTCGCCCTGGTCTTCGACCACCGCCGCCGCAGCGCGGCCGCAGCCGGCCCGAAGTGAGCCCGCCCTCCCGGAGCCGGCCGGGCACGGCCGCGCCGACCGGGGCGGGAGGGCAGCCGCCCCGGTGCACCCGCGCGCAGGCCCGGCCGGGCCGCCGACACGGCCCACGGACGGATCTCCCACTCGACGCTGCTCCGGCCGGACGAGTGCTCGAAGATGCCGGGCCAGTAGTACCTGAACGGGTGCCGGTCTCCGGGGCCCGTGTCACCACGTCCACGAATCCGGCCGGGCTCGCCCCCCGGAAGGTCCCGTCCAGGTCGCCCGAGCCGGTACCCGGCTCGTACAGGTACCCGTAGGTGGCGCCGGACCGGTGCCCGCCTCGTACACGTGCCCGTAGGTGGCGCCGGGCCGGTGGTCGACGAACACACCCCCGTCGGCGGGCAGCGCGAGCGGCACACACTGATGCAGGCGGCCTACGAGGTCCTCCTCGTCCCACAGCTCGGCCTCGGTGTTCTCCCGGCCGATGCCGACGAGGACCCGGTGCCCCGCCGCGATCTCGGTGGTCACGGCGAGCCGGTGGCACAGCGGCAGGATTCCGCCGGCCGGGAAGCCCTCCTGCCCCGCCCCGTGGTTCCACTCGGGCTCGACGGCACCGTTGCGCCGCTCCAGCGGCATTCCGCGCTCCGGGTGGAGGACGAAGCCCAGCTGCTGCTCCAGGGCGGCGAGCTCGCCCGCCGTGGCCCCGGAGCCGGTCCGAACATAATTGATGACAACATGTCAACATGCTTCTCCGGTAGGCCAGTTGACGTCACGGCGGGAGATCCCGCTTTCATCGCGAAAGGACGGCCGCGGCCGAATTCGACGAATTCCATGTGCCGGGCCAATTCGGGCATTCGCCCTCCCACGAACCGATCCTGATCAGAACCGGACGCCGTCCGACGGCCGTACCAGTGGAGCCGGCCCTCCCGCAACTCTCGGGACGGTGCCGTGAACCCGGCCTCTCGGCATCGGGGGTTCTCCCCTCCTCGCCCTGCCGTCGGGGCAGGATCCCGCTCGGGCGAGTGCATCAGGACTGGTCCGGGCCGTTCGTCTGCGCCGTTCGACGCCGGGGAGCGACACCGCCACCCGCACCCGGGCCTGCGGATGCGCCGAGGATAAATGGGGCACTCCAGAGGGAACGGGGAATTTGGGTACTTGTCTTGATATTCCTTGCCGCAGAAGGCCGTTGCCAAGTTTGTTAATCCACTGGTAACCTCCTGTTCGCTCGGATGTTCCACTCAGTTGACGTTCCGTCTGCTGGACGTGAGACCCCGATGCATTTCTTCTGGCATCCAGCGCCGCATGCCGGTTCCAAGACTCTTTTCGACGCCGGCCCATGCTCCGGCGGCACCGCCATGGGGGAACGACAGTGGCAATACTTCGTACGGAGCGTTTCTCCGATCTCATTTCCAGATGCGCGGAGGAAGCCGACTCCCTGGTGCGCGCCGCCGATGCCGCGCGTCACGTGGCCACGCTCGGCGGGCGGCTGCCGGCGGAGCTGGGGTTCGCGGCGCTGACCCCGGAGGAGGCGCTCGTCCTGGAGGCGGCCGAGGCCGCCGGGGCCACGGTGCACTGCACCGTGTCGCAGTCCGTCCGCAGCGACCGTCTGCTGATCGCCCCGACGGGCCGTCTGAGCATCGTGGTGGCGGGCCGGGAAGCCTCGCCGGAGGCGGCGTTCGTCGGAGAGCTGGAGTGGCACGGGCGCCGGCCCGCCGACCTGGACGAGCAGTTCGCACACCTGCGTGCGGCGGGCGCGACGAGCCGCGAACAGATCAAGAAGTGGCTGGTGGCCGAGGACGGCGACCGGGCGCTCGTCCTCCTGCGGCGGCTGCGGAACACGCTCCAGCACGTCGGCCCGATGCTGGTCCACATCGGGGACCGCTCCTACACGAACCTCGGCAAGGGCGCGAACCTGGTCGGCAAGTCCGTCGCGGTCGACTCACCGCGCTGCCTGCTCACCGCGCTGGAGCCCGTCCCCGTCTGGGAGTGGGCGGCGGAGGACTGCGCGTTCCTGGTGCTGATGAGCGTGCTCATCGCGTCCGGCACCCCCTCGCGCACCGAGGAGTTCAGCGGCACCCAGCTCTCCGCGGAGCGGCTGGAGCCGTTCGTCCGCGGCCGCCTGGCGGCATACGGCCGGCCGGTGCCGCCGGACGTGGAGACGCTCCCCGTCGTGGAACGCCTCCGGAAGCTGGCCGAACTGTCCGCCGAAGGGCGGGTGGCCGCGATGGCCGGCGGGGCGGCCGTCTACCGCGTCGTCCAGGGCATGACCATCAACAAGGAGGAGCGGGTCCTCGATGAGCCGGTCGACGGCTCCGACCTCCCCGACTCCGTCCTGGCGCTGCTGCAGCCGTACCTCACCCCGGCGCAGCTCGGTGACCTGCGCGATCCGGCTGCCCTGGCGGCGGCCTGGGCGCCGTGCGTCCCGGGCCTGCACGAGCCGTCGGACGCCGGGTTCTCCTCCCGCTTCGAGGAGTTGCTGCACCGGATCGTCGCCGTCGCCACCTCGGCCACCGGCTCGCACGTCGGCATGTCGCGCGGTCCCAAGGACATCGGCCTGCTCGGGCGGCTGCTCGCCGAGGGGGACCCGGCGCCGGGTGACTGGAAGACCAGCGACTACTACTGCTGCGTCGTCCCCACGACCGATTTCGTCGACCGCTTCGCCGCCGCGCCGGACAGCCTCGTCCAGGTGGTGCGGGCCATCGCCGCCCGGATGCGCTGGAACGGCTGGCACTTCATGCCGCCGGTCGCCGGGCCGCCGGAGCTGTTCCAGGACCGCGACTGGTTCTACCCGCCGTCGATGCCCGACATCACCGAGTGGACCTCCCACCACCACCAGGGGCACATCGCCAACGGCGTACGGCACGCGATCCGCGTACCGCTGCCGCTGGTCCTCGGCGGCACCGCCCGCCCGGGTATCCACGACTTCCGTCTGATGCGTTCGGACGGCGATCCGTACGGGCTCCCCGAGCTCCGGGCCGCCATCGCGATCTCCCGGGTCCTGCAGGGGCTCTACCAGGCCCACGCCTCCGCCCTGGAGGCCGCCGGTACGAGCCTGGTCGTCGCGGACTTCAACAACCGCTGGTACCAGGCCCGCTACCAGCCGCCCGTCGAGGCCTGACCCCGGGCGGGGCCGACGCACCCCGTATGATCCGCCGATACCCCAGGACAGCAGGACAACCCGCAGATGAGAGTTGGTGCCGAGGACATGGGCCCGGACGTAGCAGCAGCCGGCCGCAAGGTGCTGATCGTCGGCTGGAAGGCCAAGGCCATCGAGGCCCTCACCCGCCACGGCGCCGAAGTCACCAGCGTGGTCACCCCGGACGAGGCGGTGAAGTGCCGCCGGCTCGGGACGGGACGGACGCTGGTGGTCGCCGACACCGGCCGCGCCGAGGAGGTCGCGGCGGTACTGGCCCGGCAGCAGGAGTCCGCCGCCGACTTCGACGTGGTCTGCAGCCCGCAGGAGTTGACCGTCCTGACGGCGGCTCTGCTCGGCACGCCCGGCGGGAACTCGGCGATCCCGCTGCGGGCCGCGCTGGCGCTGCGCGACAAGGCGATACAGAAGGCGGCCGTGCGGGCCGCCGGCCTGCCGGTCGCCGCGTGCACGGTGGTGGCCCGCACGGCCGACCTGCTCACCGCCGCCGACCAGGGGCCGGTGGTGGTGAAGCCGCTCAGCGGGGCCGGCAGCGCCGACACCTACCGGGTCGAGGACGCAGCGCAGGCCGCCGGACTCGCCGCCCGGCTCGGCGAGCAGGGCTCGTCCGGGCCGTGGCTCGTCGAGGAGTTCGTCCACGGCGAGGAGCTCCAGGTGGACGGCGTGGTCCGGGGCGGCCGGCTGCTGCGGATGTCCGTGGGCCGCTACCTGGACAACCTGATCCGGATCCACGACGGCGGCCTGGCCGGCTCGGCCGCGCTGGCGCCCGGCGCCCACCCGGAGCTGTACCGCAGCCTGCGCGAGCACGCCTCGACCGCCCTGGAGGCGATCGGATTCACCGACGGCGTCTTCCACATGGAGGTGTTCGCCGGGCCCGGCCGGATCGTGTTCAGCGAGTGCGGCGGCCGGGTGGGCGGCGCGCTCACCGACGAGATGCTGCGCCACCGCTTCGCGACGGACATCTACGACGAGTGGGCGCGCGCGGTGCTCGGCCTGCCCTCCGACGCGGCCGGGGAGATCCCGGATCCGGGCGACAGCGTCGGCTACATCCACCTGACCACCCCGCCCGGGCGGGTGGTGGCGATGCCCACCCGCGAGGAGGTGGCGGCCCGCCCCGGTGTGCTGCACGCGGAGCTCGACATCAGCGTCGGCGACGTGGTCGGCGACCTGACGGCCAGTTCGCACCTGCGGGCGGCGCGGGTGCTGGTCCGCGGCCGGGACGACGTGAGCGTCGCCGAGGACCTGCGGGCGCTGGCCCGCTGGTTCGGGCAGGCGGTCCAGCTCGCCCCGGCGCCGTGAGCACCGCACGCGCCGTGAGCGCCACACGCGCCACGAGCGCCGCACAGGTGCCCGCCGAACGTTCCGACGCCACTTCATGGAGCCGTTGAGATGACAGCAACCACGCCGACCGGCCCCCGCCAGCCCGAACGGCAGCCGGTGGTGGTCCTGGGCTGGAAGCCCACCGAAGTCCTGGAGGCCCTCGGCCGATACGGCGCCGAGGTCGTCTGCGTGTGCGAGCCCGCCGACGCGGCCGCCGCCGAGAAGTCGGGTGTCGCCGACCGGGTCGTGATGACGGCCTCCCTCGCCGACGCCGGCGAGGTGGTCGCCGCGCTGGTGCGCGAGCGCGTGCCGCTCACCGAGGACAGCATCGTCTGCTCGGCCGACGAATTCCCGCTGGTCACCGCGTCGGTGGCCGGTGAGGCCCTCGGCTGCCGGTCCTGGCCGGTCTCCCGGGCGCTGGCCCTGCGCGACAAGTTCGTGCAGAAGCTGCTGATCCGCGCCGCCGGGATCCCGGTCGCCGACGCGCACCAGGTGGACCGGCTCGCCGACCTCGCCGGCGTGCCCTTCGAACCCCCCTACGTGGTGAAGCCGTTCGACGAGGCCGGTGTCCGGCGGACGGTCCTGGTGGCCACCACCGAGCAGGCCGAGGAGATCGCCGCCCGGGGCGGGGCGGAGGACCAGGGGCCGTGGCTGGTCGAGAGCTTCGTGCCCGGCGGGGAGCTCCACGTCGACGGCGCCGTCCGGGCCGGCCGCCTCGAACTGGTCAGCGTCTCGCGCTACCTGAACAACGTGATGGCGTTCCGCGACGGCGGCCTGGTCGGCTCGACGCTGCTCGATCCCGAGGAGCACCCGGGCCTGTACGCGGCCGTCTCCGACGTGACGGCCCGTTCGCTGAACGCCCTGGGGCACCCCGACGGGGTGTTCCACCTGGAGCTGTTCGAGCAGGACGAGCTGCTGGTGTTCGGCGAGTGCGCCGGGCGGGTCGGCGGCGGCCGGGTCGACACGGTGGTCGGCCTGAAGTTCGGTGTGGACCTCCACGACGAGTGGGCCCGCGCCGTCCTCGGGCTGCCCTCGGCGGCCGGCTCGGGCCTGCGCGACAGGCGGACCTTCGGGTGGCTGCACCTGCCCGCCGTCGCCGGACGCGTCACCGCCATGCCCGGGCCGGACGAGATCCGCTCGCGGCCCGGCGTCGAGGTGGTCGAGATGAAGGCCGAGGTCGGCGGCGTGATGGCGGACGTCCGCAAGGACTCCAACTCCCGGGCCGGGCGCGTGGTCGTCTCCGGGGACGGCGCCGCCGAGGTCGAGCAGCGCCTGCGCGACCTCGCGGACTGGTTCCGCGCCGCCGTCCGGGTCGAGCAGGCGTGAGCTCCCCGATCGCCGCCCGGCTGGCGGGCCTGCTGCCCGCCGGCCGGGCCGGACGCACCCTCGCCGCAGGCTCGTTCGTCGACGCGTTCGGGTCCGGCCTGTTCCTGGCGACCTCGACGCTGTACTTCGTCGGCACGGTGGGCATCACGCCCTCCGCGGTCGCGCTGGCGCTGGCCGTGGCGGGCTGCCTCGGCCTGCTGAGCGGCGCCCCGAGCGGCCGGCTGGCCGACCGGTTCGGAATCCGTCCGGTCTACCTGGCCCTGCTCGCGCTGCGCGGCCTCTCCTACGGCCTGTACACGCTGGTCGGCGGATTCCCCGGGTTCCTGCTGGTCACCTGCCTGGCCACGGTGCTCGACCGGGCCTGCTCCCCGCTCAACCAGGCGGCCGTGCGGCAGGTCGTCGGGGCCGAGGACCGCAACCGGACGATGGCCTCCATCCGGGCGCTGCGCAACGTCGGCTACACGGCCGGCACCCTGGCCGCCGCCTCGGTGGTGGCCGCGCACAGCACGACGCTGATCCGCCTGCTGTTCGTCGTCAACGGCGTGACGTTCCTGGTGACCGCCTGGTGCTCCCGGCGGGCGCTGACCATCACCGCCGCCCCGGCCACCACGCCCGCCACCGTCCCGTCCGCCGTCCCCGGCCCCGGTGCCGCCGCCCCGGACGGCCTGCCCGCCGGCGTCCCGTCCCCGTTCCGCAGTCCCGCGTTCATGGCGCTGACCGTCGGCAACGCGCTGATGTGCCTGCACGACACGGTGCTGATCGTGCTGCTGCCGGTGTGGGTCGTGCACCACCAGGCGATCCCGGCGGGCATCGTGCCCGTCCTCCTGGCGGTCAACACGGCGCTGACCGTGGTCGTCCAGCTCTGGATCTCGTCCCTGGACGTGGACCGCAGGCAGGCGCTGCGGCTGCTCTGGGCGGCGGTCGTGACGCTGGTCGCGGCCTGCGGCCTGTTCGCGGTGGCCGGGACCGGTCCGGTGGCCGTCGGGATCACCTGCGTGGCCGCCGCGGTGGTGCTGCTCACCGTCGGCGAGAACCTGCACGCGGCGACCTCGTGGTACCTGTCCGACGCGATGGCGCCGCCGCAGGCGTACGCCCGCTACCTCGGCGCGTTCACCACCAGCGTCACCGCGCACGGGCTGCTCGGGCCCGCCCTCGTCCTCGGCGTGCTGTTCCCGTTGGGGACGGCCGGCTGGGCGGCCCTCGCCCTGCTCTTCGCGGCCGGCGCCGGCGGGATGAGCCTGGGAGCCGCCGCACGGCCCGAGCCCGCCCCACCGCCGCCCGCACCCCAGACCGCACTGTCGACCGGCACCTGACCTCCGGTCCGCCACCCACCCAGCAGGAGAGACACACATGGCAACCCAACCCACCGTGATCTACGTCGGCACCAGGCGCGGCCCCCACGAGGCCAATCGGGCGCTGATGGCCGCCCGCGACGCCGGGTACCGGGTGGCGCTGCTGGGCTCCAAGGCCCCCGGCATCCAGGACGACCTCATCCACGACTTCGAGAAGGCCAACCTCTCCAACCGGGCCGACGCCCTGGAGGCCGCCCTGCGGCTCGCCGGGCGCACCGGTGCGAGCGGCGCGCTGGCCTGGACCGACGGCGGTGTCGAGCTGGCGGCGGCGATCTCCGAGAAGTGCGGGTGGCGCGGTGTGCCCGTCGAGGCCGCGCACCGGGCCCGCAACAAGCACTCGATGCGGCAGGCCCTCGCCGGCCGCCCCGACCTGATCCCGCAGTTCCGGCACGTCACCTCGCTGGAGCAGCTGCTCGCGGCCCGCGCCGAGATCGGCGCTCCCGCCGTGCTCAAGCCGGCCGGCGGCAGCGGCAGCCGCTCCATCCTCCAGGTCGAGCCGGACACCGACCTGACGGCCCTGTACGCGCAGGCCACCGCACTCACCCTGCCGTCCGTCGCCTCGATCTTCGCCGACTACCCGGGCGAGTTCGTGTACGAGGAGCGCCTCGGCGGCACCGAGCACAGCGTCGAGGGCTTCGTCCACGACGGCCGGACCTACATCGCGGGCATCACCGACAAGCAGGTGACCTTCCCGTACTACGTCGAGTACCAGGAGATCCACCCCAGTGCGCTGCCGAGCGCGGCCGTGGACGCCGTGCACGCGCTGACCGTCGAGGTCACCCGCGCGATCGGGCTCGACTGGTGCGGCTTCCACCTGGAGTGCCGGGTCCTGCCGGACGGCACCGCGAAGCTGCTGGAGATCGCCGCCCGCCCCGGCGGCGGGTTCATCACCTCCCACCTCGTTCCCGGCAGCACCGGCATCCCGTTCCACGGCAACCTGGTGCGGCTGACCGCCGGCGAGGTGCCGGACATGGAGCACCGCCACAGCGCGCACTTCGGCGCGCGCAGCATCCTCAGCCCGACCGAGGGCGTGTTCCAGGGCTTCGACGGGCTGGACGACGTCCTGCGGGTCGGCGGGGTGGAGCACTTCGTCTTCGGCGCCGGGACCGGTGACCAGATCGTGCTGCCGCCCGGCGACGCCGGCAGCTGCGAGCTGGCCAGCGTGCTCGTGCGCGCGGCGGAGTTCCAGGACGTCGAGGCCGCCCTGGAGCGCGCCGCCGCACTGGCCCGGCCCCGGATCGGCTAACACCGGCCACCACCCGCCGCTGTTGCCGGGCAGCGGCGCACCATCCACTCCGACGTGAAAGACCTGTGACGTGAGCGACCTGATCATCCCCTCCGAGCTGAAGCCCGCCGACGGGCGTTTCGGCTCCGGGCCCTCCAAGGTCCGCCCCGAGTCGCTGGCGGCCCTGGCCGCCGCCGGCCCGGTGTTCGGCACCTCGCACCGCCAGGCCCCGGTCAAGGCCGTGGTCGGGCGGGTCCGGGCCGGCCTCGCGGAGCTCCTGGACCTCCCGGACGGCTACCAGGTCGTGCTCGGCAACGGCGGCGCGACGGCCTTCTGGGACGTCGCGGCCTACGGCCTGATCGGGAACAGGTCCCAGCACCTGGTGTTCGGCGAGTTCTCCGCGAAGTTCGCCGCCTCCGCCACCACGCCGTGGCTCGCCGCGCCCACCGTGCGGCGGGCCGAGCCCGGCACGCTCGTACCGGCCGCCGCCGAACCGGGCGTGGACGTCTACGCGTTGACGCACAACGAGACGTCGACCGGCGTCGTCGCCCCCGTCCGGCGGGTGGAGGGCGCCGACGAGGGCGCGCTGACGCTGGTCGACGGCACGTCCGCCGCCGGCGGTGTCGCGGTGGATGTCGGCCAGTGCGACGCCTACTACTTCGCCCCGCAGAAGAACCTCGGCTCGGAGGGCGGCCTGTGGATCGCCGCCCTGTCCCCCGCCGCCGTCGAGCGCGCCGGGGCGATCGCCGCCTCGGGCCGCTACATCCCGCCGTTCCTCTCCCTGACCTCGGCGATCGAGAACTCCGCCAAGGACCAGACCTACAACACGCCCTCGCTCAGCGCGCTGATCCTGCTGGCCGACCAGGTCGAGTGGCTCAACTCCCAGGGCGGTTCGGCCTGGGCGGCGGCCCGCACCCGGGACTCCTCCTCCCGGCTCTACACCTGGGCCGAGAAGTCCCCCCTGGCCGCGCCGTTCGTCGCCGACCCGGCGCTGCGCTCCCCCGTGGTCGCCACCGTCGACTTCGCCGACAGCGTCGACGCGGCGGCCGTCTCGGCGGTCCTGCGCTCCAACGGGATCGTCGACACCGAGCCGTACCGCAAGCTCGGCCGCAACCAGATCCGGGTCGCCTGCTACCCGTCGGTCGACCCCGCCGACGTCGAGGCGCTGACCGCCTGCATCGACTACGTCGCCGAGCGGCTCGGCTAGTCACCGTCCGGCCCCGGTCCGGCCCCGGTCCACAGCCGGGGCCGGACCGGACGGTCCGGTGCGGAGCCCGTTCGATTCCGGCGCGGCGGCATCGGTGGCACCATGTCAGATACCGGTGCTGGTAGGGGATCCGGGGTCGCAGTCGAGGAGGACGGATGCTCACCGAGTCGTTGGTCGCACTGGCCGGTGCGGGGGGTACGGCGGTGGTCGGGGCGATGGCCACCGATGCCTGGCAGTCCACCAGGGCGGGCGCGGCCCGGCTGTTCGGGCGGGACGGCGAGAGCCGGCACGACGTGATCACGGCCCGGCTGGAGCACGACGCCGGGCTGGTGGCCCGCGCCTCGGAGCCCGACCGGGCGCGCGGGGGCCTCGCGCCTGCCTGGCAGATCGAGTTGGAGGCCCTGCTGGAGGAGCAGCCCGGCCTCGCCGGGGAACTCCGGGCGTTCGTGGACCGGACGGTGGCCGCCCTCCCCCGGGCCGAGCAGAACTGGACGCTCAACGTCACCGCCAGGGACCACGGCCGGGCCTTCGGCGCGCTCGGCGGCAACGTGGTGGTGTACGAGTCCGGTACGGCCGAGCCGCCCCGGCCGCCGGCACCCGACCGGCGCGAGGAGGCGGCCGGGGAGTCGCCGTGACGACGTCCGGGGCCGCCTCCGACGCCGCCGGGACGCCACCCCCCACCGCTCGGCACGTCGGTCAGCACGTCGTCGCGGAGGCCGGCTTCGCCTACGGCGCGATCGGCGCGGACATCCACGTGTTCGGCGACGGCACACCCGTCTACCTGCTGGCGAACTGGCACCCCGAGGGCCCGGCGGACGGCGCCTGGCTGCGCGAACTGCCGAGCCGGATGCTCAACGCCCGCTGGGAGGTGGTCGGGTTCACCGGACGGGCCGAGGACCTCGCCCGGCTACGGTCCTGGTGCGCGGACGGCCCCCGGCTCGCCGTCCGGTGGCTGCACGCCCCCGGGGGTCAGGGCAAGACCCGCCTGGCCGCCCAGCTGGCCCGGGAGTCGGCCGCCGAGGGCTGGAAGGTCGTCACCGCCACCGAGGGCCCGGGCAGCGTCCTGCCGCCACCCGGCAGCCAGGACCTGCGCCTGGACGGCGTGGCCGGGCTGCTGCTGATCGTCGACTACGCCGACCGGTGGCCGCTCTCGCACCTGACCTGGCTGCTCAGCAACGCCCTGCTGCACCACCCGGCCGTCCCGGCGCGCGTCCTGATGATCGCCCGCGACAACGGCCCGTGGCCCGCCGTCCGCGCGGCACTGGCCGACCACCGGGCCGGCACCTCGGCCCAGGCACTGGCCCCGCTCGGCGACGGGGGCGCCGACCCCGGCGACCTGCGCGGCCGGATGTTCCGCGCCGCACTGGACGGCTTCGCCGCGCGGTACGAGGCCCGGGCCCCGGGGCCCGCGGCGCCGCCGCCCTGGCTGGACGGTCCCGAGTTCGGGCTGACCCTGGCCGTCCACATGGCCGCGCTGGTGACCGTCGACGCCCGCTCGACCGGCCGGCGGACACCGACCGACATGGCCGGGCTGACCCTGTACCTGCTGGACCGCGAGCACCTGCACTGGGCCCGCCGGCACGGCGACGGCACCCACCGGCTCGGCGAGGGCACCCACCGGCCGGGCAGCCGGGCGGCCCCCGAACCCTGGGCCACCCCGCCCGAGGTGATGAACCGCGTGGTCTTCACCGCCGCCCTGACCGGCCCGCTGGCGCGGCCGGCCGGAACGCACGCGATAGGCCGGCTGGACCTCGCCCTCCCGGCGGACGCCGTACTGGCCGACCACGCGAGCTGCTACCCGCCCGCCGACCCAGCCCGCGCCACCGTCCTCGAACCGCTCTACCCCGACCGCCTCGCCGAGGACTTCACCGCCCTCACCCTCCCCGGCCACCTCGCCGACTACCCGGCCCGGGCATGGGCGCCGCAGACCGTCCGCGCGCTCACGGACGGCCAGCCGTACCCCGGTTGGATCCGGCGCAGCGTCCTCCAGCTGGCCACGGCCGCCGACCGCTGGCCGCACGTCGGCTCCGAGCACCTCTTCCCGCTGCTGCGCGAACGGCCCCGGCTGGCGGTCGAGGCGGGCAGCCCGGCGCTCAGCGCGCTGGCCGCGCTGCCGGACGCCCCGCTGGACCTGCTGGAGGCCGTCGAGGCGCACCTCCCCTCCCACGACCGCACCGACCTGGTCACGGGGGCGGCCGACCTGGCCGGCGTGCTGGCGCGCCGACGGCTGGCCCGGACGAGCGACCCCGCTGAGCAGGCCGCGATCCACAGCCGCCTCGCGGTCGCCCTCGCCGGGGCCGGCCGCTACCGCGAGAACCTCGCCGCGCTGCGGGAGGCGGCCCGGCTCTACCGGCCGCTGGCGGCCGCCGACCCGCAGGCCTTCGAGGAGGCGTTCGCCCGGGTCCTGTCCAACCTCGCCAACCGCCTCGGGCGGTACGGCCGGCAGGTGGAGGCGCTCGCCCTCTCCCGGGAGGCCGTGGACATCGCCCGGCGGCTCGGCTGGCTGGACGCCGGCACCCCGGTGTCGGCCGGCGGCGCCCTGCTGGTCAACCTCGCCGGCAGGCTGCGCGCCGTCGGCCGCACGGTGGAGGCGCTGGAGACCGAGCACCGGGCGTTCGAGATCTTCCGGCGGCTGTCCCGGGCCGACCCCAGCGAGGACCGGCACCTGGCAGCCTGCCTGGTCAATCTCGCCTCGCTGCTGCCGCTGAACTACCTTCAGGGCAGGGGCGCCCTGGCCGCCTTCGAACAGGCCGTCACCCTGTACCGCCGCCTCGCGGCCGACGACCCGCCCCGCCACGAGGCGAGCCTCGCCTACGCCCTGACCGTGCTGGCCGGCCGGACCGTCGGCTACAACCAGCTCGCCGAGGGCATCGCCAAGGCCATGCCGGACAGTGCCCACCTGCCGCCGGTCGCCGCGGACTGGCGGCAGCGGGCGGTGGCCCTCGCCGCGGAGGCGGTCGAGATCGACCGGCGCCTGCTGGCCGCCAGTCCGGCCGTACTGGAACTCCAACTGGCCGACGGGCTCCTGATCCTGCACAACACCCTGGCCGCCGCCGGCCGGCCCGCCGAGGCCGCCGCCGCCCTGGAGGAGAGCACAGCGGTACGGGCACGCCTCGCGGACCCGGCCTCCGCCGCCCTGCCGGCCGACCCCGCCGAGTACTCGGGGCCGCCGGACCACCGGGCGGAGTCGATGGCGGCCGCCCGCGCCGGAGTCGACCTCTTCGTGTACCTGGCCGAGACCGACCCCGCGAGGTACCGCCCGGGGCTGGCCGACGCCCTCGAACAGGTCGGCGCCGTAGCACCCTTCGGCCTGGACGGGCTGCCCGACCGCGAGAGCGTCCTCCCGCACTGGCGGCTGCTCGCGGAGGCCGACCTGCCGCTCCACGGCCCGGGTCTCGTCCGGACGCTCGCCCTGATCTCCTCCGTCCAGCGCACCGCCGGGCTGGACGCGGCCGCCGCGCGGACCGCGGAGCAGAGCGAGCGGTGGGCGGCCCGGATCGCCGCCGCCCTGGCGGAGGCGGGCCGGCTGCGCCTCGCCTCCCGGATTCCGTGGGGGACGGCCGAGGACATCGACCGCGAGGCCCGGCGGCTCACCGCCGCCGGGGACGCCACCGGGCTGTGGGCGTTGACCCTTGCCGTCCCCCTGGCGGACGGCATCCGGCTCGCCCGAGCGCTCGACGGCCGCCGGCTCCCGCCCGACCCGGCCGCCCGGGAACTGGCCGGGCGCCTCGCGGCCGCGGAACCCCCCGCGCTCCCGCGCCACGGCGCCACGGCGCCGCACAGCGCGCTGCCCACCTACTACGGGAGCGGGGAGGGCATCTCCTTCGCCCACGGCCTGCCCGCGCTGGCGATGCACGGCATCCAGTCGGACGGCAGCTGGGCCCTCGGCGCGCTCGACCTCGGCAGCGGCCGTCTGAAGCGGCTCCAGCACGGCGACCGCCAGGAGTGGACGTCGATCGCCTGCCTGGGCCCGCGCCGCGCCGTCGCGCTGCGCCGCCTGCCGGAACCCCCGGACCAGGAACTCGTCCTGCTCGACCGGGGCGCCGAAGAGCGTCTCGCCTGGGGCAACGCCCTGCGCGGCGCCCAGGTGTCGGCGACCGCCACCGGCTACGTGGTGGGCCTGTCGATGATGCGCGCCGTCCTGGTCGGCACCGGCAGGGAGTTCCCGGAGCGGGTCGACCTGGAGCACACCGGGCTGTGGCGCTGCGACCGCCTCGCCGTCGACCCGGCGGGCAGCAGGATCGCCCTGGTGGACGGCCGCCTGCTGGTGGTCACCGAGCTCCCCGACGCGCGGGTGGTGGCCGCGGCCCCGGCGCCCGGCGCGGCGCACGCCGTCTTCCTCGGACCCGACCGGCTGGTCACCGCCGGCGCGGACGGCGGGCTGCGCGTGTGGGAGGTGCGCGGCGAGGAGCTGCGGCCGGTCGTCGAGGCGCGGACACCGGTCATGCAGCCCCTGTTCACGGTGCCCGCCTGGCGTCTCGTCGGCGGCTGGGCGTTCGGCGCGTTGCGGTTCCACGACTCCGACACGCTGGAGCAGGTGGCGGAGCCGCCGGCGACCTCGGGGTTGCTGGAGCTCACCACGACCTGGATCTCCTCGGCCGACGGCCGGTTCGTGCTGCACGGCGGCTGGCCCCCGCAGTCCGACCCCGAGCAGGAGCCGCGCAACCTGGTGTACGACCTCCAGCACCCGCTGGCCTGGCTGGCCCGCCCCGCGGCGGCCGTCGCACCGGCCGACCTGCCGACGCTGGACGGCCTGGCCCGGCGCGCCGACCGCAGGCTCCGGCCGCTGCTGCGCCTCCTGAGGGACGTCTGCGCCCACCGCCTCGGGCCGGCCGGGCCGAACGGCTGAGCCGGGCCCGTCGGTCCGGCACCGGTGTGCGGACCGACGGGCCCGGGACGGACGGGCGCGGGACGGACGGGCGCGGGACGGACGGGCGCGGGACGGACGGGCGCGGCTGCGGCGTGCGGTGTGCGGCGTGCGGTGTGCGGCGCCGTCAGGCGAACGTGAACCAGTTGACGTTGACGAAGTCGGCGGGCTGTCCGCTGTCGAAGGTCAGGTAGACGTCATGGGTGCCGGTGGTGCGGGCGATGTCGGCGGGGACGGTGCGCCAGCTCTGCCAACCGCCGGTGTTGGCGACGGCGAAGCTGCCGACCGGCGTCCCGGTGGGGCTGCCCAGTCTGACCTGGACCAGGCCGCTGACCCCGGCGGCGGCGCCGGAGGCGACCCGGGCGTCGAAGCGGGTGGCTCCGGAGCTGCCGAAGTCGACCGCCGGGTACTTCAGCCAGACGCCGTTGGCGAGCCGCCCCATGTCGGTGCCGCCTCCCGTGTCCGAGCAGGGTTCGGCGCTCCCGCCGGAGGCCGCGCCGAAGGCCTCCGCCTGGATGGTGCCGAACGCCCCGACCCCTGCGGCGCCCCCGGTGGCGGTGGCGGTCGGGGCGGGAGTGGTGGCGGTGGCGGTCGGCGTCGGGCTCCCCGGGCCGGGGCCGCCCGCCGCACCGCCGACGGAGATGGTGAACAGGCCGGGGCTGCCGGACTGCACCTTGCCCTCGAAGTCCACGCCGGCGGGGTGCACGTCGTCGTACGGGAAGGCGTACCCGAGTCGGTCCGGGGTGCTGGAGTGCAGGATCCGGGCGTAGTGGTTGGTGCGGGCGCGCGTGTAGAAGGCCGCCGGGTTCTCGGCGGTCGGCTGGTCCGGGTTGTCGAGCAGAGTGGTGCGGTTGAAGGCGGCGGCCAGTCGCGCGCTCAGGTTGCCCATGAGGTCGTTGCCGGTCGTGAAGGGAGCGTCGCTGCACGAGAAGACCGCCAGGGTGGAGGGCCGGCCGAAACTGCCGACCCCGGGGAACGTCAGCGTGTCGCCGTTCACCCGGCCCGTCACGGTGCCCCAGGTGAACTGGGTGTCGATCCGGAGGTCGGTGGAGCGGTAGCGGTTCCACACCTCGTCGACGTAGCCGTCGAAGTAGCCGGCGAACAGCGCGGGGTTCCCCCGGATCGCCAGGTTGGGGCTCAGCACCCGCAGGTCGGCGCCGTTCCTGGTGACGATCAGGCGGCTCCAGTCGCTTCCGTCGGCGGCGGCCTGGGCCCGCAGGGCGGCCGCCACCCGGTCGAGCCCGTCGCCCGGGAGGCCGGCGACCGTCTGGACGCCCTCCGGGGTCTCCAGCCGGAACGAGATCGGCAGCCCGACCATGTCGACGAAGGTGATGTTGGCGTACAACTGATCGCTGTTGTAGGTGAATTCGCAGAAGTCGTGCCGGACGTCCACGTTCGGGTCGGTGGGGTTGCTCACGGACGGCAGGGCCAGCCCGCCCCCGCGGTTCGTCAGGAAGGTGAGCCGGGCACCGACCGAGAAGTAGATCCGCCCGCTGTCCAGGCGGGGCAGGGTCACCCGGCGGGCGGCGGCCCCCGGCTTGTTGAGGGCGATCGCGCAGTCCACGCCCAGCGGCGTCCCGTCGGCGGTGGGGGACGGCGGGTGGTGCAGGGTGACACCGTCCGACCGGATGAAGGCCCAGTTGCCGCCGGCCGCGGGGTCGCGGCCCAGGACGTAGGCGTAGACGGTGTCGCTGCCCGTCGTGTTGACCAGGTCGAGCGGGAGGGTGGCGAGCGTGGAGGCGGTCGCGGCCGACTCGATCCAACGGGCACCGGCGGGCACGGCCAGGGCCAGGGCGGCGGCGCCGACGAGAAGCTTCCGGCGGGACATCGGCCGGTGATGACGGGCGGTCATGGGCAGTCGCTTCCTTCACGGGGACGGGGTGTGATCAGGGCGGGGTGTGAGCAGGGCGGGGCGTGAGCAGGACGGGCCGCGGGTGCGACCGGCGCGAGTGCGACCGGCGCGGTCCGGTGCGGCCACGGGTGGGAGCCCGGCTCAGCCGAGGGTCCACTTCTGGTTGGCGCCGCCGGTGCAGGTCCAGATCTGGAGCCGGGTGCCGTCGGCGGCGGAGTTGCCCCGGGCGTCCAGGCACTTGCCCGATCCGGCGTTGGTGAGATCGTGTGCGGCCGTGTAGGTCCACTTCTGCGCACCCGTGCCGTTGCAGGTGTAGAGCTGGACGGCCGTCCCGTCCGCAGCGGACCCACCGCTCACGTCGAGGCACTTGCCGAGTGCGCGGACGGTGCCGTCGCCGCCAACGGTCCACTGCTGCGCCGGATTGCCCGTGCAACCGTGCAGTTGGACGGGTGTGCCGTCGGCGGCCGATCCGCCCGCCACATCGGCGCACATGCCGCCGATCCCGCGGACCGCACCGGTGCGGCCGCCACCCGCCGGGGAGTCGTCCCAGGCGAAGGCGCGTACGTAGTCGACGGTCATGCTCTGCGGGAGGGAGGTCGACGCGTCGGGGCTGCCCGGCCAGTCGCCGCCCACGGCCAGGTTGAGGACGAGGAAGAAGGGGTGGCCGAACACCCAGGCATGCCCGGCGGCGTCGGCCGGGGTACGGGTCTCGTACGCGGTGCCGTCCACCGACCAGGTGGTCGAGGTGGGGGTCCAGTCGACGGCGAAGACGTGGAAGTCGTCGGCGAAGGAGCGGCCGTCGGGCAGGGTGTACGCCGCACCGAGGCCGCCCGCACCGGAGTAGCCGGGCCCGTGGATCGTGCCGTGGACCGCACCCGGCTCGCGGCCGATGTTCTCCATCACGTCGATCTCGCCGCTGTTCGGCCAGCCGGTGCTGCCGAGGTCGTCGCCGAGCATCCAGAAGGCCGGCCAGATCCCCTGGCCGCGCGGGATCCTGATGCGGGACTCGAAGCGGCCGTAGGCCTGGGTGAAGGTCCGCGCGGTGTTCAGCCGGGCCGAGGTGTACCGGCAGGGCCCGTACCAGCAGGTGAGCCCGGGGTCGGAGTTCGTCCGGGCGGTGACCACCAGGTTGCCCCGGCCGTCGAGGGCGGCGTTGTCGGTGCTGCCGGTGTAGTACTGGAGTTCGTGGTTGCCGTTGCCCGAACCCCCGTTCTCCAGCGTCCACTTCGCGGCATCGGGAGCCCGGCCGGCCGGGCCGTCGAACTCGTCGGACCAGGTCTGCGCGGTCGCGGCCGCGCCTGCCTGCGACGTGGCGGGGCCGGTGGCCGAGAGCGTCCCCGCCAGCACGAGTGCGGAGGTCAGCGCCAGCACGATGCCCCCGAGGGACCATCGACGTGCACGATGAGCAGCCATGGCAGTGCGCACCCTTTCGTAGGGGGCCGGCCCCGGAGGAGTTCCGGATGAGGCCCGCCGGGCGGGACGGGAGCAGCCGCACGGGCCACTGCGTCGGGAGCCGCGTCGAGAGCTGCACTGAGAGCGCTCTCTCGACGGCGCCGCCCGTTCCGTGGGCCCAGATGCTACGCACGGCCCGTCGGCGGGGACAACGTGAGCCGCTGCGGCCGCCAGGACGCTGACCTGCGACGACACGGTTGCCACGCAGCCTGTTAAGGCTGCCTTAGGCCTGACTTGACCTTTGACGAAGACTCAGCCGGTCACTCCCGGCCCCTGGACAGCCGCGCCGCCTCCGGGAAGGGCGGCGGCGACCGGCCGCGCCGGACCGCCGACCGGGTGCCGGGTCAGAATATGTCACTAAATGATCAATAGTCAGACATGCCTGACATCAGGTCAGTGCCGGCCCTAACCTGGCGTCTGCCTCAATCAGTCAACTCGCAAGGGGGCACTATGTCCCGGAGTCGCAAGCTCCACCGCCTCGGCAATCCCGACACCGATGAGCGCCGCGCGCAGCGGATGCTCTTCCGTCACCTCCGCGACGACAGCAACGCGAATCGCGGCCGGATGACCAGGCGGGTCCACGAACTCCAGCTTCTGCTGGCGATGGACCCGGTCGCCTTCGAGCAGCTCATAGCCCGGCTGATGGAAGCCATGGGCATGAAAGTGGAGCTCACGGCCCGGTCCCGGGACGGCGGCGTCGACGTGCGCGGCATCGACACGGACCCGTTCCGCGGCGGGAACGTGATCGTGCAGGTGAAGCGGTACCGGGACACGGTGACACCGTCCGCCGTACGGGACCTGTACGGCACCTTGCAGCACGACCAGGCGGCGACGAAGGCCGTGCTCGTCACGACCAGCAGGTTCGGCCCGAGCTCGCACCAGTTCGTCACGGGCAAACCGATCACTCTGATCAACGGCGCCGAGCTGGTGGGCCTGCTCAAGCACCACGGCTTCCACGAGGTCTTCGCGGCCGCAGGATCCGGCGCCGCCGCTGGCGGCGCAGCGGGCGACCTGCCCCCGGTCGAGGTCGCCGCCGAGCCGGCCCGGCTCCTCCTGCACTGGACGGGCGAGCAGGAGTACGACATCGCCGCCCTGGTGTGCCGGGGCAACCGGGCGCTCTCGGACGAACACCTGGTGTTCTACAACAACGGCTCCACGCCGGACGGTTCGGTGCGGTTGGTCACCGGCTACGGCGACGCGAACGCCTGCCTGATGGTCGACTTCGACGCACTTCCGGCCGAAGCCGACCGGCTCGTCATCGTCGCCGCGGCCGACACCGAGAACCACCCGGGCTCCACCATGGGCGACTTCGCGGGGCCGGCGCTGATCCTCGAACCCGGCGCCGACCAGGCCTCGGCCGTGGTGCACCTCGCCGACGGCGCCCCGAGCAACACCGCGATGCGGCTGGGCCGATTCGACCGCGACTCCGCCGAGGACTGGGACTTGACCCCCGCCCTCGCCGGGTACCCGGGCGGGCTGCGCCAGGCCGTCGTCGCCTACGGCCTGGAGGTCGACGACGCGTAGGCGGCACGGTCGCGGCGCGAACGCCCCTGCGCCTCCCTCCCGTTGGGCGACGCCGGGGCACGGCGCCCGGATCAGGGTCGGCGCCCGGGTCGGAGTCGGGGGCTGGGCACACGCCCGGCGCCCGGCCCCCACCTGCGCCCGGGGTTTCCGCAGGCCGTAGCGGCAACTGGCTTCCGCCTGTGGTGGGTTGGAGCCACCTCCGGGTACGTCCCAGTCGCCCGACACCGGCCCGGAGATGCGCGCGCGGCGACGATCCTGCGTCCCGGCGTGTCAGGAAGATTGACATGCCCGGCGCACCCTCCCATCATGGGAGCGCTCCCAAGCTACACCCGTCGCCCCCACCGTCGACGGTTGACGCGGCACCGTACGCCGCACAGTTCCCTGTCCCTCGTCCGGCTCCGCGGCGTGGCCCCGGGCCGGCGTATCCCCCGGGAGGAACAAACCCCATGCTGTTCCGCAGGAGACCAGACCGCCTCCGCCGCCCCCTCGCCGTGACGGCCTCGGCCGCCCTGGCCGTGGTGGCAGCGGCCCTGCCGCTGTCCGCCCCCGCCCTCGCGGCCGACCCGGCCGCCACCGGCGACACCACGGTCACGGTCAACGCGAGCGCGGGCCTGGGCACCGTCAGCTCCACCGCGCTCGGCGCCAACACCGCCATCTGGGACTCGTACATGAACGACCCCCAGGTGGCGTCCCTGTACAAGGACGCCGGGATCGGCGCGCTGCGGTACCCGGGCGGCTCGTACTCCGACATCTACCACTGGGTCGACAACACCGCACCCGGCGGATACGTGGCCCCCGGCACCGACTTCGACGCCTTCATGGGCACCGTGAAGGCGTCCGGCGCCCAGCCGATCCTGATCGCCAACTACGGCTCCGGTACAGCCCAGGAGGCCGCGGACTGGGTGCGGTACGCCAACGTCACCAAGGGCTACGGGGCGAGATACTGGGAGATCGGCAACGAGATCTACGGCAACGGCGTCTACGGCAACGGCTGGGAGAACGACGCCCACGCCGACAAGACGCCGGAGCAGTACGCCAGGGAGGTCAAGGCGTACGCCGCGGCCATGAAGGCCGTCGACCCCACCGTCAAGATCGGTGCGGTGCTCACCATGCCCGGCAACTGGCCGGACGGCATCGTGGCCGCCGGCGGCACCGGCGACTGGAACCACACCGTGCTCGCCGCTGTCGCCCACGACGTCGACTTCGTCAGCGTCCACTGGTATCCGAACACCGCCGACGGCGCCCAGTCGCTGGCCGCCGTGCAGCAACTGCCCGGTGAGCTCCGCGAGGTGCGCAACCTGGTGAACCAGTACGCGGGCGCCGACTCCGCGAACATCGGCATCGCGATGACCGAGGTGAACTCCAACGCCGGCAGCGGCGCCTTCACCAGCCGTCCCAACGGCCTGTTCGCCGCCGAGGCCATGATCACGGCGCTGGAGAACGGCGTCTTCAGCGTGGACTGGTGGGACACCCACAACGGCGCGGGCGCCATCACCACCGTGGGCGGTGAGACCGACTACGGCGACATGGGCATGCTGTCGAACGGCAGTTGCACCGGCAGTGTCTGCGAGCCGGCGGTGAACACCCCGTTCGCGCCGTACTACGGCATCAAGACGCTGGGCGCGCTCAGCGACCCGGGCGACAGCATGGTGGCCTCCCGCGCCTCCAGCTCCGAGGTCTCCTCGCACGCGGTGCTCCGGGCCAACGGCGACCTCAGCGTCCTGCTGCTGAACAAGAGTTCCGCCACCCCGCACACCGTGGACCTGCGCTACCAGGGCTTCACCGCCGCCTCCCCCGCACCCGCGGTCCAGCGGTGGGCGCCCGGCGACAACGGCCTGGTGGACGCGACCGGCACCGTCACCTCCTCCTCGGCGACCCTGGCCCCGTCCTCGATCACCGTGCTGACCGTGCACCCGAGGAGCGGCACCGGCCCGTCCGCCGCGACCGTCGGTACCCCCGGTACGCCGCAGACCACCTCGGTGGGTGCCGGCACCGTCGCCCTGAGCTGGCCGGCCGCCACCGGCGCGGTGGACAAGTACGAGGTCTACGAGCAGCTCGGCACCACCATCCAGCTGCTCGGTACGTCCACCGGCACCACCGCCACGCTCTACAACCTGCCGCCGGGCTCCCGGCACACGGTCAACGTGCTGGCCCGGGACCAGGCGGGGCACCTCTCCCGGCCCTCCGTCCCGCTGACCTTCACCACCGGTACGCCGAGCGACAGCACCTGCACCGTCTCGTACCAGGTGACCACCGGCTGGGGCAACGGCTTCGTCTCCGACGTCGTGGTGAGCAACCTCGGCCCGGCGGACATCAACGGCTGGACGCTGGACTTCGACTGGCCGTCGGCCGGGCAGTCCGCCGGCTCCTGGTGGAACGCCGTGATCACCAGTCAGGGGCAGCACGTCCGGGTGACCAACGGCGAGTACAACGCGCGGCTCGCGCCGAACGGCGGCAACTCCGTCAACTTCGGCTTCGTCGGCGGCAACAACGGCGCCAACCCGTCCCCGACGGTGTTCCGGCTGAACGGGACGGTCTGCCGGACCGTCATCTGATCGGCACCGCCACCCCGGCGGGGGTACCCGTGGGTACCCCCGCCTCACGCCGGCGCCGCCTCACGCAGGTCGTACGGACCTGCGGGAGGCGGTGCCGGTGACGGCCGCCGGACCCCTCGGGGAGGCCTCTCCCGCGCTTCGCCGCACGAGGCCCCGAAGCGTGGCGGACGTCGCGTCAGGTGGCGCCGGACCCAGCGGATCCCGGCAGGGCGAGTGACCTGCCGGGACGGACGCCGGGCTCAGCGCAGGGCGTCCGCCTTGGCCCGCATGTCGGCGGCACGTGCGACGTGGAGCTGGGTGAACAGGTCGGCGGCCCGGTTCCAGTGCGTTCGGGCCTCCTCCGTCGCGCCGAGTTCGGCCAGGGCGGAGGCGAGGTTGTCCAGTGCCTCGGCCTGGTTGTAGCGGTCGTGCATCTCCTCGAAGACGCGCAGGGCCCTGCGGTGGCCGGCGACGGCGTCCTGGAGGTTGCCGAGGTCCTGGTGGGCGTAGGCGATGGTGCCCCAGGCCCCGGCCTCGTAGCGCCGGTCTCCGGCCTGCCGCAGGATGGGGATCGCCTCCTCGCACCTGGCGATGGCCTCCTGGTGATCGCCCAGCTGCACCAGCCGCCAGGCCGCGTCCGTGAGCGCCCGTCCGACCTCGTTGTGCTGGTCGAGGCTGCGGGCGGTCGCCAGGGCGTCGAGCGCGTGCCGCAGCCCTTCGGCGGGGCGCTCCAGATAGAGGTAGACCCAGCTGACATCGCGTTCGGCCCGCGCCCGGCGCTCGACGGGCAGGCGGCTCAGGTGCTGGAGGACGATGTCGAGGGGGCGGTCGACGTCACGGAGGCGGCCTGTCTCGATGAGCGACCGGACCAGGTTGTGGCCCGCCCTGTTGATGGTGACCGGATCGTCGATCTCCAGCGCGGCTTCGAGCGCGGTGCTGGACGCGCTGATCTCCTCGCTCCAACGGCCTTCCACCTCGTTGTAGGCCGCCCATTCGAGCGCGAGGTCCAGGCGGTGCCGCCGCAGAGCCGGGTCCGCCGCCGAGCGCTGAACGGCGAGGAAGGCCGGATCCTCCTGGCCGTACCAGTCGAGGGCGTCCTCACGGCTGTCGACGGTGACCCGGACGACGCCCGGTTCCGGGGTACCCATCGGCAGGGCCGGGACCCGGGACAGGAACCGGTTGGCCGCGTGGGCGTTCTGGCGCAGGTAGTCGAGGAGCCGGCACCGGGCGGCGAGACGGTCGTCGCCCTCCTGGTGGACCAGTTCGGCTCCGTAGGCACGCAGGAGATCGTGGAGGACGTAGCGGCCGGCGGCGTCGCGGGAGAGCAGGCTGGCGGCGGTCAGTTCGCGCAGGTGCAGTCGGGCGGCCGGCAGTTCCACGCCCGCCAGGGAGGCGGCGGCCTCGGCGGACACCGCCGGTCCCGGGTGGAGCGCCAGGCAGCGGAAGAAGTGTGCCGTCCGCCCGCCGAGCGAGTGGTAGGAGAGCGAGAGGACGGCGCGGACATCGGCCCGCCTGTCGTCCCCCGCCAGGGCGTCGAGGCGTGGTTCGGTCCCGCGCAGTTCGCGGACGGCCGTGCTCAGGGACATCAGGGGGTTCGCACTGAGCTGGGCGGCGACGACGGCGACGGCCAGCGGGAGGTGGCCGCACAGTCCGACCAGTTCGGCGGACGCCTCGGGTTCGGCCTGACAGCGCCGGTCGCCGATCCGCGCGGACAGCGCCGCCACGGCCTCGGCCTCCGTCCACACGTCCAGGCCGACGAGGGCGGCGCCGTCGGTGGCGGCCAGGCCGGCCAGCCGGTTGCGCGAGGTGATGATGGTCAGGCATCCCGGGGACGCGGGCAGGAGAGGGCGGACCTGTTCCGCGGTGCGGGCGTTGTCCAGCAGGACGATCATCCGCCGGTCACGCGTCCGCTTCCGGAACAGCGCGGTGCGCTCTTCGGTGCCGGACGGGATCTCGGTGCTGGCGACGCCGAGCGCACGCAGGAATCCTCCGAGGGCCGCACCGGGGTCCAGGGGGCTGCGCGCGTCCTCGAAACCCCGGAGATTGACGTAGATCTGACCGTCCGGGAAGCGGTCGGCCACCCGATGCGCCCAGTGCACCGCCAGGGCGGTCTTGCCGACGCCGGCCATGCCGCCGATCGCCGAGATGACGACATGCCCGCCCTGCCCGGAGGCCCGGTCAGTGTGTCCGAGGACGCCGGCCAGCTCTGCCTCGCGGCCGCGGAAGGCCGCGAGATCGGGCGGCAGTTGCCGGGGCACCTGGGAGGTGCGCCGGGTCGAGGCCTGGACGAGGGCGCGTCGGGCGCTCCCCTCCAGCTGCAGGGCGTCCAGGAGTTCGGTGAGCGTGGCCGGGCGGGGCAGACTCCTGCCCCGCTCCATGTCACCGATGGCCCGCACACTCACCCCGGATGCCTGGGCGAGCCCCTCCAGGGTGAACTGACCGCGCCGGCGCGCCTCGCGCAGCAGCTGACCGAATGCACCTTCGTCCGTCCCCATCCGCAGGAAGCTAGAACAAGTCGGCGCCTCCCACGATCGATGTCCGCATCCCGGACGTCCTGGCCCCGGAGGTGCTACGCGGCGCCGGCGAGGTGCTCCGTGAAGAAGGCCGCGAGCCTGTCGACGGCGGGCTCGACGTACTCCTTCCGGTCGTAGAGATCGACGTGGCTGGCGCCCTGGATCCAGTGGAGTTCCTTGGGTCCGGTCGCCCGCTGGTGGACGTCGACGGCCATCCAGGAGGTGACCGCGCGGGTGCCGACGACCTGTAGGAGGGGACGGGGGCCGATGAGCGGCACGGCGTGGAAGGCGTCGAAGAAGGCCAGCTTGTCGACGCTGGGCCAGGCGAAGCTCCTGGCCGACCGGTCGTGCCGGCCCCGGGTGGTGCAGTAGTACTCGAATCCCTCGACGGCGTGCTCGCCACCGAGCGCGGCGGCCTGCTCGGCGGTCTCGGGAAAGATCGGCAGCGCGCCGGGGTCCTCGCCGCGGGCCACGGCGGTACGGGCCCGAGCGGCGGCGTCGAGCAGGCCCCGGAAGACGGCCGGGTCCTGCGTCCCGTCGGCGCCCAGGCGGAACTGGCGGGCCACGTCGACGCCGCTGACGGTGGCAACGGCCCTGACCCGCCGGTCCCCGCCCGCGGCGGCCAGCGAGTATCCGCCGGAGGCGCAGATGCCGAGCAGTCCGATCCGGTCGGTGTCGACGTCCGCGCGGGTGGTGAGGTAGGAAACGGCGGCCTTGAAGTCCTCCACCCGCTGGGCAGGGTCCTCCAGGCCACGGGGAGTGCCGCCGGACTCGCCCTGGTAGGCGGCGTCGAAGGTGAGGGTGAGGAAGCCGCGCTCGGCCAACTGCCCTGCGTACAGGGCGGGGGACTGCTCCTTCACGCTGGTGCCGGGGTGTCCCACCACGACGACGGGAAGCGGCCCCGGGGCCCGGCGGCCGGGGAGGTACAGGTGGGCGGCGATGTCGGTGCCGGCGCTCTCGAAGGTCACGCTGCTACGGGTCATGAGGGCTCCTGGTGGATCTCGGACCGCTGACGGGCCGAAGGACCGGTCCCGGCGGTCGGGTCGGGTGCCGAGGGGATCACCGGCGGCGGAGGATGGCCCCGCTTCGCAGTGATCGCTTCCACCGTGCCCGGTCGAAGGGGGTGCGACATCCGTCAGATGACGGTCGGTCGGTGCGCCGGTTCCCGACCGTCCCGGGGGTTCGTGTGACGGAGGCGGACCCAGGTCGGCACGCACCCGCCCGGTCACCACCGCACCGAGGCCGACCGTCATCTGACGGATGTCCGGCACGGGCCACGAGGTGAGAGTGAGCACGGGGCAGGGTCCCGGCCGCTCGGACGGGTGTCGCCGGGCGCCCTTGCCGTCACAGAACCTGTTCAAGCGGTTACCTTTCGGCAGCTCGCTTGACCCGAACACCTGGCTTGCCCAGAACCCAGAAGGAGACAGCGATGACAGTCAGCTACACCGGCGTGGTGACCGTGACGGGAGAGGGCCGCAACGGCGGGCGGGTCACCGCCAGCGACGGTTCTCTCACCACCGCACTCGCCATACCGCAGGAGCTGGGGGGCGGCGGTGGCGCCACCAACCCCGAGCAGTTGTTCGCCGCCGGCTGGGGAGCGTGCTTCCTCGGGGCCGTGCGCCGCGCCGCCGCCCAGCGCAGGATCCGGCTGACGAGCACCGCCATCACCGTCGAGATGACCCTGACCCACGGCGACGACGACGCGTTCGGCCTCGGCGCGGTGCTCACCCTCGAACTCGGTGGCGTGGAGCAGGAGACGGCCGCCGAGCTGGCCGATGCCGCGCACCAGCTGTGCCCCTACTCCAAGGCGACCCGTGGCAACATCCCGGTGACCATCAACGCCAAGGCCGTGGCGGTCTGACGCAGCCGGCGTCCGCCCGGCCGGGCCGGGCAGCGGAAGCGCCGGCCGGGCCGGGCGGACGAGGCGGAGGGCGGACGACGGACGGCGTTCGCCCGCCGCGCCACCCCTGCGCGTCTCCGTCCCGTACGGGTGCGGGCGTCGGGAACGGCGTCGGGGGTACCCTCACGAGCCAGGCTCACCACTGTGGCGCGCGCGGTAGGTGGCGGCCTTGACCCGGTTGCCGCAGGTCCTCATGGCGCACCACTCACGCCGGTGACCGCGTGAGCGGTCCAGGTAGACCTGGGTGCACTCGGGCCGGGAGCACTCGCGGAGCAGCGCCGCGTCGTCACCGCCGAGGATCTCGACGGTCTCGCGGGCGAGGGCGGCGAGCCCCTGGGCCGCGAGCCCGGTCCTGGTGGCGCCGTCGGCGTAGAGGCGCAGCGTCACGGGCAGTCCCGCCGCATGCCTGTTCACCTCGGCGATCGCCCGCGGCGGCAGCGCTTCGCCGTGGAGCCGGGCGCCGACCAGCGCGTAGATCGACTCGCGCAGGTCCACGGCGATGTCGAGGTCGGTCTCGTCGGCGCCGGGTGCGGCGTCGAACATCCCGGCCTCGACGAACCAGGCGTCGAGCTGCCGGGGGGTGGCCAGCTTCTCCGCCGGTGCCTCGTTGCGCCGCGCGCGTAGGGTCCCGACGAAGTCGAGCGGCAGGGTCCCGCAGGGGAAGGCATGCATCACATAACTATTCTGACCGGTTGCTCCCCCGGCAGGCAATCCACACCTCGTACGGGCCGGCCCGGGTGCGGCAGAGCGGGGTGGCCGCCGGGGGTGCCCGGACGGGGCCACGGGCACCCCCGGCCTCCGTCGGCGGTCAGCGAGCGTGCAGCGGACCGGCGAACGACTTGCGCAGGGACGACGGGGCGACCACGGGGAGCAGCGACGCCAGGAGCTTCCCCTTCAGGGTGCCCGGCTCTCTGGTCAGCCGGACGTCGACGCGGGTCCCGTCCCCCTCGGGGGTCAGCCGGAACACCCATCCTCCCCCGGGCCCGAAGATCTTGGAGTCGAGGGTGGTGATGACGACTTCGTCGCCGCCGGGCTGCCAGTCGTAGCGGGCGCGTTCCCAGGCGGCGGCGGTGCCCTCGGTCACCTCGGCCCAGCCCTCGCCGAGGCCGTGCACCTCGAAGTGGTCCGCGTCGATGGTGGGCCACGCCTCGGCCCGGGCAGCGCTGAAGTCGGTGAGGACCTCCAGCACAGCGGTCGGGCTCAGCGAGGAGAGGAGATGGAAGTTCACGACGGTCACGGTGTCTCCAGGTGCGTGTGCACGCGTCGGATCGTGTCGGACGACGCGCGGGGTGACATGGGGCCTGCGGGTGCTCCCCGCCCGGCCGCACCCACTCTGGTCGGCTGCCGGGGCGTCCACATCCGTCAGTTGACCGCCCGCGGGCGGTTGAGTCATGGGCCGCGTGTTCGTGGACGGTTGCGTGTTCCTCGCACCGCCGGAACGGAACCGAATCGGCCTGAGCCCGGGCAGGGCCGGGGCGGACCGGACGAGGCGTCAGGCGGTGGGCTCGTCGGTGCCTTGGCCGAACAGCGCGTCGCGGATCGCGGTGCGGGAGGCGATACCGAGCTTCGGGTAGATCCGGTAGAGGTGGGCGCCGACCGTCCGGTGGGAGATGAAGAGGCGTCCGGCGATCTGCTTGTTCGTCAGGCCGGTGGCGGCCAGCTCGGCGATCTCCCGCTCCTGCGGTGTGAGCGCGCCGACGCCCCGGCCGTCCGGGACCCCGGCCGGTTCGCCCGCGGCCCGGAGCTCCTTGCGGGCGCGCTCGGCCCACGGTTCGGCGCCCAGGCTCTCGAAGATCCGCAGGGCCGCCGCGAGCGGGGCTCTGGCGTCCGAGACGGCCCGGTCCCGGCGCAGCCGCTCGCCCTGGGCCAGGCGTACCCGGGCCAGGTCGAAGGGCCACTTCTCGGCCTCCGGCGCGCCGACCGCCCGCGCGAAGAGGCGGGCCGCGTCGCGGTCGTCCACCGCGGCGATCGCCTCCGCGCCGGTGGCGAGGAGCGCGAGGCGGGGCGAGAGCGCGGCGAGGTTGCTCTCCCGCGCCGCCCGGACGTGCGCCGCCGCCGCTTCGTGCCGGCCGGTGCGCGCGGCCGATTCCACCAGGTCGAAGAAGACCCACAGGGCGTGGGGGGTACGGGGGGCGAAGGTGCCGGCGGGGCTGACGGCGTCGGCGTGGCCGAAGGCCCGGTCGTAGTCGCCCTCCGCGATGTCGGCCAGCAGGTGCACCTGGCGGGCGCAGTCCGTGCTCATGCGCACCCCGCGCGGCGCCGCCCAGTCGGTCATGGCGGTGGCCAGGGTGCGGGCCTGCTCGGCGTCGCCCCTGGAGGCGACGACGAGGCCCTTGGTGAACTGGAAGAACCAGGTGCAGACGGTGTAGCCGGAGTCCGCGCACAGCGCGAGGCCCTCGTCGGACAGGTCCAGCGCCTCCTGCCACCTCCCGCGCAGGTAGTCGTCGAGGCAGAGGTGGAGGAGGGAGCCGATGTGGCGGCGTACCGGTCCGCCCTCGCGGCCCTGCCGGACCACGCGCCACGAGGCCTCGCGCAGTGCCGACAGCCGGTCCGGGTAGATCGCCGCCGCCCCGATGCGGACGATCTCGGCGAGTTCGGTGCCGGGGGTGACGCCGTCGATGATCTCGTCGAGCCGGCGCAGTGTCGCCTCGTCGGCGTGCAGGGGGTCGGAGAAGGTCTGGGCGCCGATGCCGAGCAGGGGCGGGGCGGTGGGCCGCAGCCGGGACAGGGCCGCGTGGAACGGTGCCCACAGCTCCTCCTTGCCGCCGTAGCTGCACAGGAGCATGAGGAAGTGGAGGGTGTCGAGGAGTGCCGGGTCCTCGGCCTGGTAGCCGTGGTCGCCCTCCTCGACGGCGCCGACCAGGAGGCGGTGGGCGGTGGCCACGTCGCCGTCGCTGTTCAGCAGGAGTTGGACGGCGGCGCCGGCCGCCCGCAGCGAGACCCGGTGGCCGGGATCGGCCAGCCGGGCGTCTTCGAGCAGTGCCGAGGCGCTGCTCAGCGCGCCGACGGCCTCGGCCCCCACGTAGGCCGCCTCGGCGAGGCGGCGGGCGCGGTCGGCGCCGAGCGGGCTGAGGTCCGCGGCGCGGGTGAGCGCGGCGATGGCGGCCACCGAGTCGCCGCGCTCCAGGATGCGGCCGGCCGCGTGCTCCAGCAGGACGGCGACCTCCTCGTCGGGAAGGAGGGTGGCCTCCCCCAGGTGCCAGGCACGCTGCACCGGCCGGTGTTCCAGCACCTGGGCCAGGGCGCGGTGGGCGGCGCGCAGGCGGCTGCTGGTGGCGGCCTCGACGACCGCCGACCGGACCAGGGGGTGGCGGAACACCAGGCGGTGGGTTCCCCCGTCGACCCTGACCAGCTGGTCGCTTTCGGCGGGGCCGAGGTCCTCCGGCCCGGCGCCGCCGTCGGTCCGGTGGGCCGCCGCGGACACCACTCCGAGGTCGCCGGTGCCGTCGAGGGCGGCCAGGAGCAGCAGGTCGCGGGTGGCGGCGGGCAGCTCGCGGACGCGGGTGAGGAACAGCGACCGGAGGCGTTCGCCCAGCGGCAGGATGGCGGGCGGGATGTCCCGGTCGCGCGGTTGGTCCTGCCGCAGGGCGTTGGGGAGTTCGAGCAGTGCCAGGGGGTTGCCCTGGGCGGTGTCGAGCAGGCGTCGGCGGACGGCGCGGGCCAGGGCGGGGAACCGGGTGTCGACCAGGCGCGCCGCCGCCTCCGGGGCGAGCGGGGAGATCTCGTGGGCCGGCAGGCCGGCGTGTTCGAAGAAGCCGCCGGCGCCGGTGCGGGCGGCCCCGAGGAACCCGACGCGTTCGCCGGCCGTCCGCCGGGCGACGAATCCGAAGACGGCGGCGCTGGCGCGGTCCACCCACGGCAGGTCGTCGACGACCAGCAGCACGGGGGCGCCCAGGGCGGCCGCCCGCAGCAGGGCCAGTGCGGCGTTGCAGACGACGAAGCGCTCCGGCGGGGCGCCGGCGCCCAGGCCGAGGGCGACGTCGAGGGCCTCCCGGTGGTGGGGGCCGAGCTGGTCGAAGACGTCCTGGAGCGGGAGGAGCGCCTGGTTCAGTGCCGAGTAGCTGATGTCGGCCTCGAACTCCACGCCCGCCGCGCGCAGGACGCGGGTGCCCCCGGCGGCGGCCGCCCTGGCCGCGGCATCCAGCACGGCGGACTTGCCGATGCCGGGCTGCCCGGACAGGAGCAGGGCGCCGCCCTCCTGCTCGCGGGTGAGGCCGGCGGTGATGCGGTCCAGGTCGTGCTCCCGGCCGACCAGCGGGTCGGTGGAGCCGGCGAGGTTCACCGGAGACCGCCCCGGGGCTGCGACGGGCCGTCCCGGTGCTGCGCCGGGCGGGAGGAGGCGGGCGGGTGTGCCGCGCGTGCTGCCACGATGCGCCCCATCCGTCTCACTCGTCCTCGCGAGGGGCCAGTCTAGGGCGCGGGCCGAAGCCCGGCGGGCCTGGCCCGGGACTGCGGGCCAGGCCAGGGGCTCGCGACGGGTGCTCAGGCGACCCGCGACCGGACAGCGGCCTTCTCGGCCGGGCGGTCCCCGACGGCCGGGCCGGTGCCCGCTCGGGTCTGCTTGAGCAGCAGGGCGAGTACGGTGCCGGCCGCGAGGGCCGGGGCGATCCACAGGAAGGCGCCGCCGGTGGCGTGGGCGAAGGCGGCCCGTGCGAGGTCCTGGGCGTGGGCGGGGAGCTGGGCGAGGGATTCGGGGCGCGAGGGGTCGAAGCCGCCGGTACGCGGCAGGTCGCGGGTGCGGGTGGCGAAGTCGGCGGTGAGCAGGGCGCCGAAGACCGCGACCCCGAACGCGGCGCCGATGGAGCGGGCGAAGGTGACCACGGCACTGGCGGCGCCGATGTCGGCCGTGGGGACGGAGTTCTGGACGGCGGTGAGCACGACCATCGGGACCATGCCGATGCCGATGCCGGTGATCAGGAAGTAGAGGCTCAGGACCACGGTGCCGGTGGCCGCGCCGACGGTCGACAGCAGAATCAGCCCGACCAGGTTGAAGGCCAGTCCGGAGACCAGGATCAGGCGCAGGCGTCCGGCGTGCGCCGCCCAGCGCCCGGCGAGGGTCTGGCTGAGGACAAGGCCGACGACCAGCGGCAGCATGTGGACGCCGGACAGGGTCGCCGAGACGCCGTCGACGATCTGAAGGTAGGTGGGCAGGTAGACCAGGACGCTGAACATGGCGGCGTTGGCGGCGAAGCCGATCAGTGAGGAGAGCACCACCGTGCGGGAGGTGAGCATGGTGACCGGCAGGACGGGGGCGGCGGCGCGGCGTTCGAGGGGGACGAACAGGGCCGCGAGGGCGACGGTGGCGGTGATCAGGGCGATGATCGCGGGCGAGGTCCAGCCCCAGCGGCCCGCGAACGAGGTGACCAGCACCAGGCCGGTGGCGATGGCGGCGAGGACGAGCGCGCCGGCGTAGTCGATGGGGGCCCTGGCGCCCCGGACGGCCGCGGGGAGGGTCCGGGCGGCGACGGCGAGCGCGACGATGCCGATCGGCAGGTTGACCAGGAAGGCCCAGCGCCAGGAGAGCTGGTCGGTGAAGACCCCGCCGAGCAGCGGTCCGATGATGCTGGCGACGCCGTACACGGAGCCGAACAGGCTCTGGTAGCGGCCGCGCCGCTCGGGCGCGACGATGTCGCCGACCAGGGCGAAGGTCAGCACGATCATGCCGCCGCCGCCCACGCCCTGCAGAACACGGGCGGCGATCAGCTGGGGCAGGTCCTGCGCGAGGCCGCAGGCCACGGACGCCGCGAGGAACACGGCGGTGGAGGCCAGGTAGAGCCGCTTGCGGCCGAACATGTCGCCGAGCTTGCCCCAGAGCGGGGTGACGGCGGTGGAGGCGAGCAGGTAGCCGGCGCTGACCCAGGCGATGTCGTCGAACCCGTCGAGGTCGGCGGCTATCCGCGGCAGGGCGGTGGAGACGATGGTCTGGTCGAGGGCGGCGAGCAGCACCGCGAGGACGAGGGCGCTCATCGCGGCGCCGACGCCGCGGGTTCCGGGGGCTGGGGAGGACTGTTCCTTGGGCATGGCAGGTGGTCCTGTCGGTCGGGGGCGCGCCGGGCCGGGGTTTCGCGTCCGGTACCGGTGGAGGGGTGCGGCGGGCCGCGGGGCGGCGGACGGCCGGGGTTGCCGCCGCCGGCCCGCGGGTGGTGCGTCAGAGCGTGATGGTCTTGTACTCGGTGTAGGTGCCGAGGCCGACGGCGCCGTACTCGCGGCCGGTGCCGCTGGCCTTGAAGCCGCCGAAGGGGCCGTCGAAGCCGACGGCGGCGCCGTTGACGGTCACCGTGCCGGTGCGGATGCGGCGGGCGACGGCCAGCGCGTGCTCGGTACTGGCGGACCAGACGCCGCCCGACAGGCCGTACTCGGAGTCGTTGGCGATGCGGACGGCGTCGTCCTCGTCCTCGTAGGCGATGACCACCAGGACCGGGCCGAAGATCTCCTCCTGGGCGATGCGCATGGAGTTGTCGACGTCGGCGAAGAGGGTCGGGGTCACGTAGTTGCCGGCCTCCAGCCCCTCGGGGACCTGCGGGCCGCCGGTCACCAGGCGGGCGCCCTCCTCGATGCCGAGGGCGATGTACTGGCGGACGCGCTCCTGCTGGTCCCGGCGGATCATCGGCCCGATGAAGGTGTCCGGATCCCCGGGATCACCGACCTTGAGGGACTCGACGAGCTCCTTCAGCCCGGCGACGACCTCCTCGTAGCGGCTGCGCGGGGCCAGGATCCGGGTCTGGGCGATGCAGGACTCCCCGTTGTTGAGCAGGGAGGAGAACTTCAGGCCCTGGACGGCCTTGGCGATGTCGGCGTCGGGCAGGATGACGGCGGCGGACTTGCCTCCCAGTTCGAGGCTGACGCGCTTGAGCTGCTCACCGGCGATCGAGGCGATCCGACGGCCCGCCTGGGTGGAGCCGGTGAAGGCGATCTTGTCGACGTCGGGGTGCGAGACCAGGTACTCGCTGGTCTCCCGGTCGGCGGGCAGGATGCTGACCACTCCCTGCGGCAGCCCGACCTGCTCCAGCAGGTCGGCGAGCAGGCCCATGCTCAGCGAGTTCTCCGGGGATGCCTTCAGCACCACCGAGTTGCCCGCGAGCAGCGCCGGAATGATCTTGGCGGTGGCCGCCGAGAAGGGCGAGTTCCACGGGATCACCGCCGCCACGACGCCCACGGCCTCCCGCCGCACCACGCTGCGCACCGGCGAGGCCGGGTCCGACGGGGTCAGGGTCTGCTCCCAGCCGAACTCCTCCGCGGCCTTCAGGTAGGCGTTGGCCTGCCGGGTCAGACCCGACTGGCCGGCCCGGGTGAACCAGCCCGCCGAGCCGTTCTCGGCGGCGATCAGCTGGGCGATCCGCTCCGCGTTCTTCTCCCGCAGGGCGTTGAAGTGCCGTAGCACCGCGACCCGTTCCAGCGGCGACGTCTCACGCCAGGTGCCCTCGTCGAAGGCGGCCCGGGCGGCGGCCACCGCGCGGTCGACGTCGGCCGGCCGGGCCTGCGCCGCCCTGCCGATCACCGTCCCGTCGTGCGGGGACCGGATGTCCAGCGGCTCGACGACGCTCGGCTCGGCCCAGGCGCCCGCAATGAAGAGCCGGTCATAGATGATCATGTCTCGCTCCCGCAGCCTCTCGATTACTGTCACATTAATGTAGCACTTACCGCGACAGGTATGACACTGCTGCCGTTTTTTTCGGGTATGCCGCCACCTTGGAGATGCATCTGATGGTGCAACGCGACCGACCCGCCGACAGCGTTCGTGAGCACCGTGGCCGGCCGGGACACCGCAGGCACTACCCGTCGTCGACCTGTGCACGACGTGTCGCCCGTGCACGAGGTATGCCTGTGGACGACGTATGCCCGTACACGACATGTGGCCGTACACGACATGTGGCCGGGGCGGCTCACCGGAAGCGGCGACGCCGCCGAGGTCGCGGCCGGCGTCCAAGGCTGCGTGAATCCGCCGTGGACGCCGAACTCCCCTGTCGCTCTTCCAGAATGGAGCCGGGGCGCCGCGCGCACATCCGTCGGATGACTGACCGGTCCGCACGCCTGCGGGTCCCGCCGCCCCCGGTCAAACGACGTATGCCTCGCGCAGGACGTGCCAGGGCGGACGTGGACGCCCGCAGATCCCGGTGGCGCCACGCGGACGCCACGGGCGCAGCTACGCGCCGGCCTCCTGGTGCCGCCGCGCACGGTAGGCAGCGGCCTTGACCCGGTTGCCGCAGGTCTTCATGGCGCACCACTCGCGCCGCAGTCCGCGCGAGCGGTCGAGGTAGACCTGGGCGCATTCCGGCCGGGCGCACTCGCGCAGCAGGGCGGCGTCGTCGCCGCCGATGATCTCGACGGTTTCGCGGGCAAGGGCAGCCAACCCCTGGGCCGCGCCCCCGGTCCTGGTGACGGTGTCGGCATCGAGGCGCAGCGACACCGGCAGTCCCGCCGCGTGCCTGTTCACCTCGGCGACCGCCTGCGGCGGCAGCGGCAGGCCGTCGAGCCGGGCGACGACGAGCGAGTAGACCGCCTCGCGCAGGTCGACGGCGATCCGCAGGTCGGTCTCGTCGGCACCGGGTGCGGCGTCGAACATCCCGGCCTCGACGAACCAGGCGTCGAGCTGCCGGGGTGAGGCCAGCTTCTCGGCCGGCACGGCGTTGCGCCGTGCGCGCAGGGTTCCGACGAAGTCGAGCGGCAGGGTTCCGCAGGGAAAGGCATGCATCACGTCACCATATTGGCAAGTTACTCACAGGGGCGCAATGCCTGCAGATCCTGACCACCAATGGATTCAGTTGGTCCGATCGGCGACTTCTATCACTGTTCAGACAGGTGACCCCGCGGGATGGGCCCGGGAGCCGTCGTGCACCCGCCTACCGGCCCGTGCAGGACGGCCGTCAGTCCTCCGTCTGCCGGCGGCGGTCGTCGAGCAGTCCGGAGAGGAACCCGTCCCAGTCGAGGGCCGCGCCCTCGCCCGGCGCCGGTGCGATCTCGTAGGTTCCTTCGAGCCAGTCCGCCAGGGCCGGCACGGGCAACTCCAGCACGGCACTGGACTGCCGCGACGACAGCAGGAGGAAGGCGATCCCGCCCTCCCGGCCGGGTGCGGGCCACACCTTCACGTGGCCTTCGCCGCTCTCCTCGAAGAACCCCTGGTGCAGCAGATCCCTGCCGATCCGCCACACGACGCTCGGCCCACGGCCCGGCACGAGGGTCACGGACACGATCATGGGGGTGGCCGGGTCGAAGCGGAACTCCGCCCGGACGGGCCGCCAGGCGCAGCCGTCCAGCACCCGCTTGACGAGCAGGGTCAGCACCGGGACGTCGTGGGGGCCCGTGCGGCGCTCCCGGAGGCCGTACTGTTCGCCGTCCATGGCGGGTTCCCCTTCTGCAGAGCGACTTGGTCAGACACGACTGTTGCCCACGGGGTGCGGCGGGCGGCATCAGTCGCTTCACCATGGGCTCGATTAGGTCATCCGGGCGGCGGCTGCGGTCCGGCCCCCAGAGGGCGGGCTCGCAGCCGCCGGGGAAGCAGGCGTCCGCCGGGCGCCCTGAGTCAGAACGCTTCCCGCGCCCGACCGTCAACTGACTGATGTCGCGGACCCGCCCGGACGGAAGAGTGAGGTGCGCCGGGCCGGTGACCGGCCTGCCGCAGGGTCCGCCCGGGCTCCGTACGCCAGGCGGCGCACGGAGGGGCGCTGCCCGTCGCACTCGGGGTATGTCCCGACGACACCTGCCCCGTACCCAGGGCACTTCCGCACCACTCGAAAGGCATCACATGATCGACAGGCGTAGCTTCAACAAGGCTCTGGGGCTGGGCGCCGGAGCGGCCGCCGCCTCGCTGACCGGTCTGCAGGGAGTCGCCGACGCGGCACCCGTCCCGGGCCGCTCCGGCAGCGCCCCCGTCGTGCCGACCATTGCTCCGGGCAGCCACACGACCTTCCCCGCCCTGAAGCAGGTCGAAGCCGGACTGCTCAACGTCGGCTACGCCGAACTGGGCCCCGCCCGGGGGCCGGTGGTCCTGTGCCTGCACGGATGGCCCTACGACATCCACAGCTTCGTCGACGTGGCCCCGCTGCTCGCCGACCAGGGCTACCGCGTGATCGTGCCCTACCTGCGCGGCCACGGCACCACCCGCTTCCTGTCGCCCCGGACCTTCCGCAACGGCCAGCAGTCCGCCATCGCGCTGGACATCATCGCCCTGATGGACGCCCTGAGGATCGACAAGGCAGTCGTGGCCGGCTTCGACTGGGGTTCCCGGACCGGGGACATCCTGGCGGCCCTGTGGCCCGACCGGGTCAAGGCGCTGGTCTCGGTGAGCGGCTACCTCATCACGAACCGCGCAGCCCAGCTGGAGCCGATCGCTCCGGCCGGCGAGCACACCTGGTGGTACCAGTACTACTTCGCCACCGAGCGCGGCGAGAAGGCCATGCAGACCAAGAACCTCCGGCACGACCTGACCCGGCTGGTCTGGCAGCTGGTCTCCCCCACCTGGAACTTCGACGACGCGACCTTCGAGCGCACGGAGGCCGCCTTCGAGAACCCCGACTACGCAGCCGTCGTGATCCACAACTACCGCTGGCGCCTCAGCGTCGCCGAGGGGGAACGCCGCTACGACCGCTACGAGGACCGGTTGGCACTGAAGCCGACCATCGGCGTCCCGACCATCACCATCGACCCGGCACTGGACCCCTTCACCGCCCCCGGCGACGGATCCGCCTACCGCTCGATGTTCACCGGGGCCTACGAGCACCGGACCCTGGCCGGCATCGGCCACAACCTGCCCCAGGAGGCACCGACCGCCTTCGCCCAGGCCGTCGTGGACGTCGACCACTTCTGACGGAGCACCACCGAGGGGCCCGGCCACGGCCGGGCCCCTTGACAGCTCGCGGCTCAGTACTCTCCGTCATCATCGAACTCCCAGACAGCGGGCAAGCAGGCGGCGGCCCGCCCGCAGATGCTGAAGGCCACGGGTGCCCGGCGCCCGGCATATTCGGCCCGCTGCCAGCTGCTCTTGCGGCCTACCGGGCCCGGAAGCCCCCGCAGGTAAACCCCTCATCCTGCTCCGGGACTCCACCAGCGTGAGACGGCCCCCGATCCGCGGGAGGAATTCGCCGAGTTCCCGGTCCCACGCATCTGTCAGCAGGCCATCGCTCACGCCCGCGGCTTCTCCACGCCGTTGTCACTACATGCGGCGAGGCCGCCCGTGGGTGGGACCGCCACGTCAGAACTGCCCCACCCACGCCCCTGCCTCGCACCACCCATCGCCCCAAGCGACTGACCAGGGCATACGGAGAACTCTCACCGGAGTAGCAGCCGGGGAGTTTCACCCCCGGCTCACACGGAACCGCGCGCAAGGATCTGGTTTGCACGGCTCTCGCCATTCTGATCACCAGGCCGAAGACGCTGCGGCGGTCATTTTCCGGTGCGCGAAGATGCAGGAGTACCGCGCGGCGATCTCCCGCATCTTCCGAGGAGCCTTGCGCAGTGCCGCGAGCCGCTTGTACTCCTTGCGGCAACCCAGGAGCCGTACCGAAAATTCATTGATCTCCCCTCCCCCGCGATCGCAGCTCACCTCCCTGAGACCAGAGCATCGCCCGCCTTGTTGAATGTATACCCGTTGGAGAGCAGGTAGTTCACCTCTCGCACATACACCGAATTCATCTTCATTTCGTCTATGGGCGTCCCCAGTCGGAAGATGGCCCCTTCCTTGATTCCTCGGTCGAGGAATCTCTGGTTCGCCCCCCACTGCTCTTCCGGCGTGAGCTTGTTCCACTGCTCCATGGGTACCTCAAAATATTGCGCGCCTTCCGCTGCGGCAACTTTTTGATAGTCGGGATTGTTCCCAATGACCCTCGGGCAAGTAGAATTGTGGACCAGGACGGGTGTGCCGCCCGCCAGAACATAGTACGTGTGGAGGTCTCGGACGGTTAGATTGAAGGCTGCCTGCAATCCTGTCCATGGGACGGAATCAGTGACGGTGACCTTCGACGTACTGCTTGTCCGCAGCGAGTCGCCGGGGCTCAGGTCCACGGCATCGAGCCACCGGTGCCGGTTTTCGGACCAGAACGGGTGGTGGTCCGTCGAGCTGAGGGAAATCGTCGTGCCGTCGGCGGCTTTGACGGTGAGAGTGGTGAACTGACGGTCATCCGAGGTCATGATCGTGGCATCGACCCTGCGGGGGCCGGTTTCGCCGGTCTCCGGATCGGTGGACAACACTTCGTCGCCTATTTGCAGCTCATCAATCGCCACAGCTGAGCCGTCGGACTTGAGGACGAGAGTCCCCTCCGGAAAGCTGTTCTTCGAGCTGCAGGAGCCTCCGCCCCCCAGGTAGAGTTCGGAGTTTCCCGGAAGCTTGGCGGGGCCGGATGCACTGACCTCCATCATCCGCTTGAAGGCGGCCACATCACCGATCGGGCTCATCGCGCCGAAACTGCCCGGCCCCTCCGCCCCGATCGTCATGGAAACGATGAGGAGCGAAATCCCCTGGAGCATCCTGAGAAGAATAAGTTCATCCCTGGAGCACGCACCCTTGACCATCTCGCAGATGTCGACGGCGAGCCACAGCTGGGAAGTGATCGGTGGGTCCGGGGAATACTTGCTGACGATCCGATGGCGATTCGCGTAGTAGGCCTCCATGAACTTGGTCGGGTTGGAGAAGGTGACCGGGATGTAGAGGTCGTTGTCGACCTGTGTCTGCCCCGGCTTCATGTTCTCGGTATCGCGGTCCGGCTCGTCAGCGTCCTCGTAGGATCCGTGGATGCCGGGCAGGCCGCCCGGGTTCTGGCCGTACCCGTCGCAGAGGTCGCGGGGGCATGTCCCGCTGGGGTCGCTGACGGTGAGGGGGTTGTTGTTGCTGTAGATGTAGGCGTTGAGCGACTGCGGGTCGGTCGGGAGGATGACCGGATCGACGGATACGAAGCGCCCGGTGGCAGGGTCGTAGTCGCGGGCCCCGAGGTGGGTGAGGGCGGTGGGTTCGGTGGTGCCCCCGAGGAAGCCGCGTGTGCCTGCCCAGCCGGTGGGCGCGGTACCGCGGACAGCGCCGAAGGGGGTGGTGCGGCGCTGGTCGACGGCGCCGGTGGCAGCATTGATGCCGATCTCGGCGGTGCCGTGGTGGTCGTTGACCTGGAAGGTCAGGGTGCTGTCGTCGGCGCGCACACCCGTTGCCACGCCGAGCGGGTAGTAGCGGGTGGCGGCCGGCTTGGCCGCGCCCTTGGTGAGCTTGAGCTCGGTGCCTCCGAGGTAGAGGGTCCAGCTCTCGGCCGCCGGGCCGGCGGTGTCGAGGTTGTGGGTGAGGAGCCGGCCTCCGGTGGCGTCGTAGAGGTAGTCGGTGGTGTTCAGCGTGGTTGTCGTGGTGGTGCCGACCGTGGTCCTGACCGTGTCGGAGACCTTGCCGAGGTTTCCTTCGGCGTCCCAGGTCAGGGTCTGGTCACTGCTCCGGTCGGCGCTCGGCCTGACCTTGCGACTGGTGGTGTGGCCGGCGAGGTCGTAGGCGTAGGTCTCGTCGACGGGGGCGCCGAGGGCGCCGGTGACGGTACCGGTCCTGGTCAGGGTGTGCGGCTGGGCGGCGGTGGCCACCGGGTAGGTGTAGGTGGAGGTGGCGTCCTGTGCGGTGTTGCCGGCAGGGTCGTGGCGGGTCTCGGTGTTGCGGGTGCCGTTGGTGTTGTAGGTCCAGCTGGTCCAGTACGGGGCCGGGCCGCCGAGGGCCGCACCGGTGGGACTGCTCGGGCAGGTGGCGGCAGTGGGCGTGAACGCCTCGGTGAGGCGGGCGAGGTGGTCGTAGCGGTAGCACTGCCGGTCGGTACCGGAAGCGCTGGTGTCGGTCAGCGATGTGACGTTGCCGGCCTGGTCGTAGGTGTACTCGGCGGCCCGGGCCGGCGTGGTGACACCGTAGCGGTCGGTGCGACTGGACTTGAGGCGCTGGGTGCCGAACTCGTAGGCGTCGGTGACGTAGACCTGCTTGTTCGCGGTGCCGTTGGAAAGCGTCGACTGCAGCGGCTTGCCGACGTAGTCGTAGGTCCGGCCGGTGAGATAGGTGCTCAGGCCGGAGCCCGCGGCGGTCGGCCGGTGAAGGGTGTCGTAGGTGGTGGAGACGGTCTCGGCGGCGAGGTTCCCGGCGGCCGGGTAGGAGACGGACTTGGTGGTGCCGTCGAGGTTGTAGACGGTGTTGATCTGGTAGCCGCCGGCGAGGGCCTCCTGTCCGGGGACGGACGGGACGGTGAAGGTCACGCGGGTGGGCCGGTACAGCTTGTCGAAGAGCGAGTACGTGGTCCTGTACTCGTAGCTGGTACCGGCCACGGTGGTGAAGCGGCTGCTGGAGGCGAGCCGGCCCTTGTTGTTGGCCGGATCCCAGACCTGTGAGGTCAGCAGCGGCCCGGCGGTGCTCCCGTCGTGGGTCTCCGTGACCCGCGAGAGGTTGTCGTAGACGGTGGCGACTGTCCTGCCGCGGCCGTCGGTCGTGCTGGTGACCTCACCGCGGATGCTGTAGGTCCTGGTGCCGGTCCCGGAGTCGGGGTCGACTGCCTGGGTCTGACGGCCGAGCTGGTCGTACAGCCATGTCCAGGTGGTGCCCGCCGGATCGCGCAGGCCGGTCATGTGGCCGGCCGGGTCGTAGCCGTACGTGGTGCTGTCGTACGCGCCGGTCGGGGTGGCCGCCTTGTACTGGCGCAGTTCGGTGGTGTGTCCGGCCGCGTCGGTGATCGTCGTGGTGGGGGTGCTGCCGGTGGGAGGGGTGACGGTCACCCGGTCGCCGCCGTACTCGGTCAGTGTGCTGGCGAGCGGCGTGCCGACGCCGTTGCCCGCCAGGACGGTGGCCTTGGTGACGCGTCCGAGTCCGTCGTACTCGGTGCGGGTCTGGGTCTCGACGCCGGTGGCGTCCTCGACCTTCTGCAGCGTGGCGGAGGGGGCGCCGGTGGCGTAGTAGGGGCTGTAGACGAGGACGGCCTGGCCGCGTTCGTCGTAGAACGTGTCCGTGATCAGGCGCCCGCCGCTCGCGGCAGGGGCCTGTGCCTGGCGCAGACGGCCGAAGCCGTCGTAGAGGGCGTAGGAGGTGTCCTGGGACTGGTCGTTGTTGACGGTCCTGCTGGTGACGGCGGCGACCTGCCCGTCGGCCAGGGTGTAGGCGTACTCGGTGCTCGGAGTGTTCGGGAAGTTCGCCTTGGGCTGGTTGGGCAGCCAGACCTTCACGGTGCGCCCGAGGGCGTCGTAGGTGGTGTCGGTGCGCAGGGTGTTGGGGTCGATGGTGTCGACGGCCTGACCGCGCAGCAGGTCGTAGTCGGTGGTGGTGGTCCGGGCGGTGGTGCTGTCGCCGGCCTTGGCGGGCGGTGAGGTGACCACGGTTCTGGTCGGGCGACCGGTGGCCGGGGTGTAGGCGGTCGTGGCGGTCCGGGCCTCGGCCAGGGCGGTGGTGGTGCCGGCCTCGGTGGCGAGGTTGAAGACGGTGCGGTCGGCGAGTTCCGTGGTGGCCAGGGTGCGGCCGTAGAGATCGTGGGTGTTGACCGTGTCGAGGTAGGTGGCGGTGGTGGCGGTACGGCTCTGCAGGGTTTCGACCGTGGTGGCGTCACCCCTGACGGGGGCGGTGCCGTAGGGCTGGCCGTCGAAACGGACCCGGACGTCGGACAGGACGACGGAGGTGCCGTTCGCGCGGGTGGTGCGGTCGACGGTGGCGGCGCAGTTGGCGGCGACGGTCTCGGTGCGGACGGTGCCGGTGAGGATCCAGGCGGTGGTGTTGTCCGCGTAGGTGCTGGTGGTGCACTGATCGTCGGCGGTGACCGCGACATCGCCGAGGTGCTCGGCGGTGAGGGCGCGGCCGTATCCGTCGAAGGTGTTGTCGGTCCGGGTCTCGCGCCAGCTCACACCCGCGCCGTTGTCGAGGGAGGTGAAGGTACGGGTGGCCTGGGTTCCGGTCAGGTTGGCGGTGGTGGTGCCCCAGTCACGGGTGCGGGTGGCGGTGGTCCTCTTCCACGGCGTGTTGACCGTCTTGGAGAGGATCTTGCCGGCAGGTCGGTCGTACTGCTCGGTGCGGTACTCGAACCCGGCCCACGCCTGGTCGTCGGTGAGCGTGGTGCCCTGCCCGTCGCCGACGGTGACGGTGCGCTTCTGCGTCTTGTCCGTCGGACTGCTGCGGTCGTCGTGCATGCCGCGCAGGAACCAGTGCTCGGCCTGCGTCGACATGCCCGACGTGCCACCGGTCTCGACCTTCACGTGCGCATAACCGCGCCACTGGGACCAGGTCTTGAGTTTCTCCTTCGTGATGCCGTCGAGGTCGTCGAAGTGCCAGGCGGCGTCGCCGAGGTAGGTGTAGTGGGTGACCGTGTCGGGGGCGTGGCCGGTGCGGTCGGTGCCGATCACGGCCTCGACGACGTACTTGTTGAACCACTCCGTGGTCACCGGGGTGTTGCTGTCGGGCTGGTACTGCTGCGGGAAGCAGCGCGTCACGTTCGACTGCGGGACCGGAAGAGCCGACGGGCTGCAGGCGGCGGCGGAGTAGTTGACGTCGGTCTGGCCGCCGAGCTCGTCGGTGATGGTGCCCAGGCGCTGTTTGATGAAGGGCAGTCGGCCGTCACCGGTGCGGTCCAGCCGGTTGACCAGCTGCTTGTAGGCCAGCGTGGTCTTCGGGAGCGCGACAGTGGGGGCGGTGGCGGTGCCGGTGTGCTGGATGGTGTCGAGCAGCAACTGGTAGTCGTAGTCCGCGGTGCCCCACTTGTGGGTCAGGTCCCAGGTGTCGACGCCCTTGTACGTGCCGTTGGCCTGTAGCGTGCTCGCCACCACTTGGGTGAGGCGTGTGCGGCTGAAGAAGGCCGGACTCACGGAGTCACAGTCCGTGTTGTCCTTGCAGTGCTGGTCCCACGGGGTGTCGTACCAGTACTGCCTGTTGGCGTCGATGTTCGCGGGGTCGCACAGCGAAGCGGCGGTCTCCAGGCAGCGCTCGGCGGTCCTGAACTCGACCTTCGCCATCGGCTCGACCGTGGCGGAGTAGAGGTCGGTCTGCTGCTGACCGTACTCGATGTGGTCGAGGTGCCCGCCGCGGATGTAGGGGGTGTGGTCCGAAGCCTTCAGGTTCCGGCCGTAGTTGTCGGTCTCGGGGGTGTACCAGTAGGTGATGTCGTTGCCGTGCGTGTCGACGACCAGGTCGAGGTTCCAGCGCCAGCCCTGCTGGCACCACGAGGAGCCGAATCCGCCGCTGCTGTAGCAGGGTTCGCCGCTGTTGTTGCCGAAGACGGGCACGGTGTAGACGGACTTCGTCTCGGCCTTGCCCGCCGCCCAGTTGGGCAGCCGGTTGTAGCCGAAGTAGTAGCTGGTGCCGTCGGTGGTGGTGGCCTTGAAGTACTCGCCGTCGTTGTCGCCGTTGCCCCGGCCCGTGTCACGGACCCGGACGACCTTGGTGTTGTCGTCGCCCTTGATCCGCCACTCGTCCCCCGAGACCGGGATCAGCTCACCGGAGTGGCCTGCGAAGGAGATGGTGACGTTGTCGGTCGCCCAGCACAGGTCACCGGGGTCGGAGCCGTCGGTCTTGGGCGCGCCGTCGTCGGAACACGACTTGTAGGTCCGCTCCACGGAGCCGAGGTCGATGGTGAACCCGTCGCCTGCCCACGAACCCTGATTGTTCGAGTTCGAGGTGCGGCCGTCGATGCTGCCCGAGTCGTACGAGAGGCCGACCTTCGGGGTCAGACCGCCGGGCATCGCGGTCAGCGGCATGCCGTAGGACCAGGTGAACGAGCCGCTGTTCAGCGACGTCGACCACGTGGAGGCCGCCGACAGCGGCGTCGCCCTGTAGTCACCGGTCGGCCCCGCGTCACCCGCGGTCGCGGCCAGCACCGTCACCCTGCCCGATGCGGACTGTTCGCGCAGCTGACCCACCGGGGTCTGCGGCGCCGTGAGAGGAACGCTGTCGGCGGTGACCGTCTGGTGCTCGGCGTCGTTGCCGCCCTTGAGCGGGGTCTGCACCCGGCACTCGGGCTTCTCGGGAGTGATCAGCACGCACGCGGGCAGCTGGACCATGTGGAGGCGGGCGCCGAACCCTGCGCCCGCGGCCCGGGCGAAACCGCTGTAGTCGACCGCGAGTTTGGTGCTGACCCCGGCGGGACCGGCCGATCCGGTGACGGTGAGCAGGACACCGGTGATGCCCGCGTTGCGGGAGGCCTCCTGAGGGAGGATCCGGACGTCGGTGTCGACCGGGGTGAGGGCCGGAGCCGACGTGCTGCCACTCGTGGTGGGGGCCGTGGCGGTGAGGGTGACGGGAAGGTCACCGGCCTTGATGGCTCCGCTGCCCGGTGCGGTGACCTTGGCGGTGCCGGCGTTCGGCCAGGCAGTGTGCTTCGCCTCCGGCTTGCTGACGGTGCTGTCGGCCTTGCGGCCCTGGACACCGGAGTCCTTGACCTTGACGATCCTGCCAGGTGAAGGGGAGTCGGGTTTCGTGTGGCCGGCGGCGACCGCGCTCGCGGCGAGCGGGAGTGCCGGCAGCAGGGACCCGACCAGGAGGGCAGCCACCACGGCTGCCGTCCTGGGCCGGGACCGCCGCACGGCAGCTCTTGGTGAACTCATGGATGCGTTCCTCCGATCGGCGCCCCCGTTCGGGGCGCTGGGGTGCGGTGCTGTGGGCGACCGCGGCTTGGGGTGGCAGTCCACGACGAGGCGGACGGGTTCACGAAGGAACCGGGCGGCTCTCGGGCCGCCCGGCCCCTTCGTTCGAGCGGGCCGGTCGCGAACCGGCCCCGGTGTCGGCCCTGTCTAGGCGGCCAGTTGGCCGATCTGCTGCAGGCCGAGGACACCCTGGTAGACACGGACGTCGTTCAGCTGGCCGGAGAAGTACTCCTGCCAGGCGCCACCCGTCCGGGTGCGGCCGAGATCGACGGTGACCGTCCCGCTGGCCGCGGCGTCGAACGGCCGGAAGAGCGGACGCTTGTTGCTGGGGCCGTCACAGGAGTCGATCGCCCCGCACCCGGTCCGGTCGGGTTCCCCGTTGACGTACAGCGAGAGCTTCCCGGCCAGGCCGTCGTAGACGAGCGCGAGGTGTGTCCAGTTCTCGCTCCGGGCCTCGACCGTGACGTGGGAGACGACGGCCGTGGCCGGCGCGGGGGCGTCCTTGTCGCTGATGACGGCCTGCCATTCACCGAACGGCAGCTGGGTGTCGGGGTTGATGCCCCGGTAGTGCCAGCGCACCGTCACCACCGAGCCGGACGCGCCGGGCACCGAGAGGACCGTCATGTCCCGGGTCGGTGTGCCCGCGGTGTTCGCCCACGCCGTCAGGGTGAAGCTGCGGTCGGTGTGCAGCGGGGTGGCGGTGCTCTCCGCTGCCCCGGCGATGCCGTCCAGGGTCAGTACCCCGTCCGTGTCGCCGAACAGTTCAGTACCGGTGGTGACGGAGGCACCGGTGGTGAGGGTGGCCGAGGCGTCCGCCCCGGAGGCGTCCGGGGTGGTCGCCGGGCTGCCGGTGGCGCCGTCGAGCGCCCAGTGCCCGACGAGCTTCGCGTTGACACTGGCGAGGTTCGTGACCTCGGGGCCCGTGACCACGCGGTCGTACACGCGCACGTCGTCGATGTCGCCGGTGAAGAACTGGCTGTGGACGCCGTTGCGGTACACCGCGCCGATCCGCAGCGCACCGGGGGTCGCCCACGGGGTGGTCTGGGTGTAGTCGGACTCTCCGACGAGGTAGCCGTTGATGTACAGGCGCAGCTTCTTGGCCGTGAGGTCCGAGACGCCGACGAGGTGGGTCCACTGGTCGTCGAGGCCGTTGAAGCACGGGGCGCCGTTGACGGCGGTGCCGGGGGTGCAGTCGGGCTGCATGGCGCGCACGAGGGTGTCGGTGTCGGAGTCCTCCTTGTAGCGGCCGAAGACCCATCGCTTCCAGTAACCGGAGTAGTAGAGGCTGAACTCGTCGCTGTGGACGCCGCCCTGGGAGACGGCCGTGCGGACGCTGCTGTCCGTGTCCGCCATCCTCGGCGACTTGACCCAGGCGGATACGGTGAAGCTCCTGGTGCCCTGGACCTGTGGCCGGATGGTCCTGGCGTAGCCGTCCGTGCCGTCGAACTGCAGGGCGGAGCCGTTGAGGCCGGCAGCGCCGGTCCGGGCGGCGCCGGTGAGTGCCAGGACGTCGGCCTCCGGGGCCGCGGCCGTGGTGGTGGCGCCGACCGGCTCGTCCAGGTGCCACACGGCCTTGGCCGGGACGCCCGTGGTCAGGTTCTGGTCGGTAGCGATCTTGACGATCTCGGAGGGGGCCAGAACTCGGTCCCACATGCGGACCTCGTCGAGGGAGCCCTTCCACGGGTCGACGTACTTGGCCATGTAGCGCATCCGGCCGAACTCGACGGGGCCCGACGCGGCGAAGGACGCCGGCGCCGCGGCGCTGGACACGAGCACCCCGTCGACGTACAGCAGGACCTTCGCCGTCTCGGCGCTGTACACGCCGGTCAGGTGGGTCCAGCGGTTGGGGACGACGACGGCGTTGCCGTTGGCGGACTGCCAGCCGAAGCCGCTGGCGACGTCCTTGCTGAAGGTGGTGAAGGACCACGTGCCGCCGCGCGCGCCCAGGGCGAAGAAGCCGGTGTCCGTACCGGCCTGGCTCACCGCAGTCCGGGAGACGGCGGTGTCGGCGACGTTCACCCAAACCGAGACGGTGAAGCTCCTGCTCGTGTCCAGGAGACCGGCCGGCCCGTCGGCGTAGGCGTTGGTCGTGCCGTCGAAGGCCATCGCCGTCCCGGTGTGCCCGGCGGCCTGGAGTGAGGTGCCGGGGTTGAGCGTCGAGGTGATGGCGGCCCCGCCGCCCGCCGGCGGGGTGCCGGAGGCCTCGTCCATCGCCCAGCCGGTGCGCTGGCCCTGGCCGTTGAGCACGTTGAAGTAATAGACCTCCTGCTGGGAGGAGTTGCCCGAGCCGTCGATCGCCTTGACGTGGAGCAGATGGACACCGGGGGCGTCCGGCAGGATGTCGATCGTCCGGGGGTCGCCGGCGGTGGTAGCCACCTCGTGGTTCGCGGAGGCCGGAACGTCCAGTCCCCACTGGTACTTGACGACGTCGGTGGCGGTGGAATCGATCGTGAAGGACCCGTAGCGGCCGACGCCGTCGGCCCACGGGAGCGGTGCGGCCGGGTTGTCGGTGACCGGGTAGGAGGACGAGGTGACGTTGGGACCGTCCGGTGCGGAGACGTCCACGCGGACGTAGCAGGCACTCGGGTCCCCGTCGGAGTTCCACGGACCCCAGCCGGCGCCGTCCCAGGCCCGCACCTCCCAGGTGAAGTACCGGTCGGTGGGTGTGCCGGCCGGCGGCTGGATGTTGAAGAGGGAGCCGGATCCCTTGAAGGTGCCGGAAGCTGGTGCGGTCCCCTCGCTGCCGGTGTTCCACCAGCGCCGCTGCCAGCCGGTGCCGTCGTCCCAGCCGAGGGCGAACTGGGCGCCGATCGCCTCGCCGTCCGGGTCGCTGAGGACGGCGGTGAGCTGCGGCATCATGTTGACCTGCACGGGGGTGCCGGAGCAGACCGCTCCCGGCTGCATGCTGAGGTCACTCGCGGCGGGCTGACGGGGCGGCAGGTTGTAGTACACCGACAGGTAGGCGTCGTTGGTGAAACGCTTCCAGGCGTAGGTGTCGCTCTCGTTGGCGGCCTTCAGGCCGAAGGTGGTGGTCGGCCAGCCCCAGTTCGCCGCGTCCTGCGCCAGCGCGCGGACCGTGTCCGAGGTCGTGCCGCCGAACTCCAGCCAGCCGCCCGCGCTGCAGGTGCTGCCCGAACCGCTCCAGCCCTTGGCCTCGGTGACCGTCTGCAGATTCCGGCTCCAGAACCCCGCCGCGTTCTGCGAGTTCCACGTCGTGCCCGACGACACGTAGCTGGTGGACCACAGCTCCACGGGCTTCTTCGTGCACGAGTAGGAGTGGCTCTCCCACGCGCCGAACGTCGCAGACAGGATCTGCCTGCCGATGAACTGGCTGGTCGGGATCTGGAAGAACGCCCGCTTGACGTCGGTCGGTGCGCACCGTGCGGTGTCACCGCAGTAGCCGACACCGAAGTCGGGGTTGTAGTGCCAGTACGGCTGGTTCGGGTAGGACCGGGAGACGCCGGCCCAGTCTCCGGCGTGCGGAGAACTCCAGGCAGGGTCGATCATCACGGGGAACACGGTCGCGGGATCGTCCAGCAGCGCCTGGTCGGGGGTCAGGACGAGCCTGTCCTGGGCCGTGGGGAAGTCGACGGCGACCTTCGCCACCCGGGCACCCGGCTGCGGCACGACGGCCGGGTCACCGCCGGGGTCGCCCGCGGGTGTTGCCGCAACGGCGCCCTCGGCAACGTCGGCCGCCGGGCCCTGCCCGGTGGAGGAGTCCCACATCAACGGGACAGGGGCTTCGAAGACGGTGCCTCCCGCAGCCTTGTCGACGGCGCGCAGCGAGCCGTCCGCGGCCTTCTGGATCGTCACGCCCTGGCCCTCCATGCCCAGGCGCAGTGCGTCCAGTTGCGGGTTCTTGGCAGCCTGGGGAGTGTGGACGACCAAGACCTGGGTGAAGCCGGTCCGCGTGGCGGTGAGCTTCAGGTCGACGTCCGGCAGGACGGAGCGGTACTCGGCGCTGGTGCCGGTGATGACCGGCTTCGGGAGGGCCTGGGGCCAGGTCAGGCTCAGCTGCTTGCCCGCCGAGGCCATCGTGACGAGCGGCCGAACGCTGCCACCGCCCGAGAAGGCGATGTCTGTGGTGACCGCCCTGGGTGCCACCGACCCGTCGGAACGGACCTGGAGCGTCGGATCGATGTCGACCCACGTACCCGAGCGGCGCACCCGCTGGGGCTGCAGGTACGTCGTCGACTTCAGCCGGCCGTCCGGCTGCGCGACGACGTCTCTGGTCTCGGTGCGCATCGTGGCGACGTCGACGGGCTTCCCGGTCCGCTTGGCCTCGGCCACCGCCAGGGTCTCCGCGGTCCCCGCCGGCGGCGCAGCTGCCGAGGGCGAGGACGGTGCGCCGCCGACTCCTGCCCGTTCGGCGGCTGCTGCCGGAAGGGCGCCTGTCGCCCCGATTCCTGCTATCAGGCCGGCGGACAGGCATGCCGCGAGCGCTCTGCGCCCCGCGGTCCACCCCCACCGGCCGTGGTCACCCACAACCGACCCCATGACGGGCCCTCACTCACGCTCGATGATTCGACGGTGAAGCCTCCTGACCCGGCCCGCTCGCTCGTTGCGTTCCGGGCCGTCGGGGCGTTCCGGTCCTCCGTGTTCGGCCGACAGGTCCGGTACGAGGCAGAGGCGGCGTGCTGCCGCAGTGGCTTCTCACGGAGGATGCCAAGGCGTCGTCGGGGCATGTTGTCGCTGAGTCGACGGTTTCCTGGCACTGCGTCTACTCGCCTGTTTCGCCCGCCAGTACGCGGTATCGGTGCTCGCGGGGTGAGAGTCCGTACGCGGCCTGGAAGGCACGGCTGAAGTCGGAGGCGCGGGGGATGCCCGAGCGGGCGGCGACGGTGTGGATCGGCATGGCCCGCAGCGCGGGGTCGGCCAGGTCGCGTCGTGCTCTCTCCAGTCGCCGGCGGCGGATCCAGGCGGCGAGGGTCTCGCCCCGCGTGTGCCGGGTGAAGATGCGATGGAGGTAGCTGACGGAGATGTGGTGCGTGGTGGCGATCACGGACGGGGACAGTTCGGGGTCGTGCAGGTTCCGCAGGATGAAGGCCTGGATGCTCCTCATCATGGCCCGGTGCCGGACGTCCTCGGGGACGGCGGCTTCGGCGTCCAGTTCCCGGGCCAGCCAGGCGGTGACCAGGTCGATCACGACCGTTCCCAGGCGGGAGGCCTCGGCGGGCCCCAGGGCGGCGGCCTGTCGGTCCAGACCGAGGAGGAACGGCGGGAGCAGCGCTCCCGCGCCCTCTCGGGCCGGGAGGCCCCGGGCGAGCAGGTCGCTCACTCGGTGCGGCGGCAGAGGGATCAGCGATGCGGGGAAGTCCACGCCCACTGCTTCGACCCGGTGTTCTTCACCAGTGGTGGCGACGGCGCCGAGCGCCCGCAGGTCGAAAGGGTTCGAACTGTGGACCATGTGCAGGTCACCCGGCGTGAACGTCTCCGTCCGGCCGGCACCGCGGGTCAGCGCCATGCCTCCGTCGAGGAGCAGCGTCAGGTGGCACACCTCCGGGTTCGAGCGCCGAACCATGGCCTCCGTCCGCCGGAACCGCGCCGGCGGGAACGACGATCTCAGGAGGCTGACAGGTCCCAGCTCCACGCGCCGCAAGTCCGCCGCGAAGTTGTCGCTGTGGATGCTGGTCACCTCGGCGGCGCGTGTCTGCACGATCACGTCCCGCCAGTAGGCGAATTGCTCCTTGGCGGGCATGTCCTCGCTCCCGGCCGGGCTCCGCGTCTCGGTGTCCATGCTCCGCTTCCCTCCGGAATCCTCGCCGTACCGGACGGACCGGGCCTTCTCGTCCGAATCCGTCCCGTGGGCCACCGCACGGCCCGTGCCCGCACGACCACCGCGACTACGGGGGTCACCCGGACTCGACGGCCCGATGGTGAGACATCCGGCACATCCGTCCGGACCGTCGACAACAATGCGGCCCTGGCCAAGTATTTCTGACGAATCATCATTTGCGGGCACGGCCGAGGAGGGATCGACCGGACCAGCCGGACAACGTCATGTGCGACCCATCACTTGCGCCCGCGCGCCCGCCCTCCCGGTCGAAATCCTGTCCGCACTCACACTGTCGGGTCTGGGGCGTGGACTGCAGTCGGCACACTGGCCGGCCGTCAGGACCAACGGCAGAACTGGCACCTACCATCCGCGCTCAGGTGGACCTTGGCGGGGAAGCCACCACGCGAACGCCCCCGGTCCGAACCCGGTACAGAACCCCGTCGATGACCTGGCGACAATCACGCCACCGGCCACAACGCCCATTGCCCACCGGCAGCAACGGCTCCAACCGAGCCCACCGCGCATCCGTCAGACCACCCCCGCCCGCCACCCTGGTCATATCAACGCCTCAACCGATCGCAGGACACTGCCTACTGCCACAAGCCTGACGCATTTGAACGCACTCATGCCGCCTGTCCGTGGTGGTCACAGCTATAGACTGCACAACGGCCGGTAGACTTCCCGACATGAGAGCTGACGCCGCGCGGAACATCCAGGCTGTGCTGACCACCGGAGCGCGGATGCTGGCCGCCGACCCGGGTGCCAGCATCTCGGCCATCGCCGAACAGGCGGGGGTGGACCGACGCACCGTGTACCGGCGTTTCGCCTCGCGCGAGGAACTCCTCGCGGGCATCTACGCGGCCCGTCTGGAGGCTGTCGAGCACGCCGTCGCCGACGCCCGCCTGCGTGAGGCCCCCGTCGCCGTGGCCCTGCACCGCTACGTGGAGAACATCATCGAGGTCAACCGGACCTGGCCGGTCGACCTCGCCCGCATGCTCGCCGACCCGGACAGCCGCGAACGCCGGGACGTCGTCGTCGCCGAGGTCGACGCCTTTCTGCAACGCGCCACCGACGAAGGCCTGCTCCGCGCCGCGCTGCCCGCGGGCTGGGCCGCGGCCCTGCTGCCGGAACTCATGCACCTGGCGGCCCGGCAGGAGCCGGATCTCGCGGCCGGCCCGGCAGCCGACCTGGTGGTCGCCACCCTGCTGCGGGGAATCGGCTCGCCGTGACCGGGGCAGCCGGGAGGTTCCTGTCGGTCAGGAGCGGCCAGGACCGGGGGCAGAACCGGAGCCTGGGTCTGGGCCGGTGGGTCGGACGCCCCGTCGGTCGAGCCAGCCGAGCACGTGGTCGGCGACGAACCGCCAGCCGCTGTCGATGACCAGCGAGTGGCCCCGGTCGGCGAACTGCTTGAGGTCCGTGAGGGCCGTGGAGTCGCCGTACTCCTTGTACACGGTGCGGGTCACGACGTCGGGGACCAGCAGGTCCTCCTGGCCCGAGACCAGCAGCAGCGGGCCGCGCCGCGTGTTGCCGGTGTCCACGGGAGCGCTCTGACGACGGGGGCGGCCGTCGCACCCGAGGTCGTCGAGCAGGCGGCGCGGGACGGGCACCACGTACCTCTCGTACAACCGCTCGGACTCCTCGGGGCCGACGGTGTTGGCGAACACGTCGCGGAAGCGTTCGGGCGAGAGCAGGACGGGGGCCCGGGACGGCTCGGCGGCGGGCCCGGGGCGGGTGGGCACCGCGATGTCGTTGATCGGCGCGGGGGCGATGGCGACCGCCGCCTGCCCCAGCCGGGCCCCGATCAGGTGCTGGGCGACCAGTCCGCCGACCGAGTGCCCGACGATCACCGGAGGGACCTCGAAGGAGCGTACGATCTCGGCGAAGTGCTCGGTCAGGTCGTCCAGACCGAGGTCGGGGACGGCGTCCGGACGCTCGCGCGCCTCGCGCGCGCTGGGCGCTTCGCCGGGCCACCCCGGTGCACAGGTGGTGTAGCCGTGTCCGGCGAACCGCGCTGCCCAGGACTCCCACGACCGTGCGTGCAGCCACGCGCCATGGATGAACACGACGGGAGTACGGATCACCACTGGTCCTCCGAGCCTGATGGCGGCCCGCACCGATGCGGCCGCCACCCCAGCTTGCTGGAGAGTGCTTCGTGGGGGATCAGTCGAATGACTGAAAGTGACCGGGCGCGGACACACCCCGTCCCGCGTCCTGGCCTGCGGGTGGATCCAGCAGAGCACGCGCGGCGGGCCGGGCGGCCCCGGAGCGGGGCGCCGACGTGCGTCACCGGTGGTGGACGGTACGGGTGGACCTGACCGTCAACTTACGGATGTGTGCCGGCGCGGGGGCGTCGAGAGTTGGTGTCGCAAGCCACCGTCATTCGAGAGGACCAAGCGGCATGAGCGACGACCAGCCCGGAGCGAGCGGGCACCCGGTGGCCTCCCCCGGCCCGCTGTCCCTGGACATCCACCAGTTCCTGGGCTTCGGCGAACAGCGGCGGTCCCTGCGGGCGGAGTTCCGGTTCGACCCGGCCTCCGCGCTGGTCGTCACGGTGACCTTCGTGGCGCCGGAGGGCCGCATCCCCTGGGTGATGGGGCGGGATCTGCTCGATCAGGGCCTGTCCGCGCTCGGCGGCCTGGGGGACGTGCAGATCTGGCCGGTCGGCCCGGAGGGGACACGGGCGGTGCGCCTGCGGCTCGACCAGCGCGCCGGGACGGCCCTGTTCGAACTCCCCCGGCCCCCGCTCGCTCAGTGGCTGGCGGCGACCTACCAGCGGGTGCCCGCCGGCACCGAACTGCGGGACGCGGACTGGGATGCCTGGGCTGCCGCTCTGCACAGATCGCCCGAGGTCCGCTCCGACTGACAGCCGTCAGGCCGTCAGTCCACGGCCGCCCGCGCCGCCCTCCCCCTGGGGCACGCGGGCGGCCGCTTCGCTGTCGTGGCACGGCTTCGGCAGCCCGGCTCAGAGGCTGCCCGGCACCGCACCCGGCCCGTGCGACCTCGTCACTCCGGCGGCGATCCCCACCCGCCCGTGGAAATGCCACGGCCCGCACCCCTGGACGAGGTGCGGGCCGTGGCACTGACGAGTCGGCTCAGTGGCCGGACGCTGGGGTGCAGCGGAAGCTGGCGGCGTCGGCGGTGTCACCGTCGCCCTTGTAGCGCGAGACCGAGGGGTAGGCGCACAGGTTCCGGCTGACGCTCTGCCCGGAGGCCGTGGTCAGCGTGGCTGCCAGCGTCTTCGGTGCCTTGCCGTGCTCGACCCAGGCGGTCAGGGCCGCCAGGCCGCTGTTCTGGCCGTTGAGCCCGCAGTGGGCGGTGCCCGGCGCGAGGAAGAGGCGGTAGAAGTCGTCGGTCTTCTTCGCGCCGCCCATCCGCTGCTCGACCTGCTGACGGTACTTCACCGTGCCGTCGGTGGGGATGTACTGGTCAGCGGTGCCGTGGTAGGTGATGAGCTTGCCGCCGGCCCTGCGGAACGCCGACAGGTCGGGATCGTCCGTCCCGATGACCTTGTCGTACTCGGACTGGGACTGCTTGAAGAGCTGGGCGAACTGGCCGTAGGTGATGGTCGAGACATCGAACGCGGGCTGCTTCGCCACCCACCCGGACACCCACTCGGCCGGCACCGGGAACGGCGTTCCCACGGACTTCCCGTCGGCCCCGGTGGTCGTGCCCGCAAGGCCGCTCAGGTCCGCCCCGACCGGGACGCCGGACCACAGCTTCCGGCCCGAGGCGGTGCGCGGGCCGTCCCAGATCCTGCGTACCACCTCGGCGTCGGCCGCGGTGACCGTCACCTGCCTGCCGTCGCACTCAATGGTCTTGCCGACCAGCCGGCGCGGGTCGTAGCCGCAGCGGTCGGGGTCGGACAGCAGGCCGTCCACGACGCCGTCGTTGGGGTCGCAGGCCTGGACGGCCGCGTCGGTGAACGCCTTGAACTCACAGGCGGTCGGGTACGTCTTCTGCTCGTTCATCACCACCTGCGGCCACAGCGTGGCGACCTCGAACTCGTCCCAGTTGATGCCGGGGGCGTTGGCGAGGATCCCGTCGTAGTCCTCCGGGTAGGCCTGGGCCTCCGCGTAGCCCTGACGCCCGCCCGTCGAACAGCCGGTGAAGTAGGAGTACGAGGCCGCCCGGCTGTAGTGGCCGGCGACGACCTGCTTCGCGAGGACCGCCGCCTCGTGCTCGGAACGCGAGGCGAAGTTCTGCAGCAGCCCGGTGTTGACCTTGCCGTCAGCCCCCAGCGCCCAACTCGCGTCGAGGTACGTACCGACACCCGCGTCGGTGGTGGCGGCGGCGTACCCGCCCTTCACCGCCCCGGCCAGATCGGTGCCGTAGTCGCCCGCGGCGTAGGCACTGCCGCCCACCGACTGCAGTCGGCCGTTCCAGTTCTGCTGCGGCAGCCACACCCGGACGTGGGCGTGATCGCCCTGGCCGGGGTGGGTGAGCGTGACCGTGACGTCGCAGAACGCCGGCACGTCCGCGACCTGCCCGGCCGGCAGCGGGAACACCGCGGGCACGTCGAACGTGCCCGCAGCGTGGGCGACCGCCGTGACGCTCTCCACCTGGGTACCGGCCGGGGCCTTCACCGCAGGGCTCACACAGCTGTACGCGGTGGCCGCCGAGGCGCCCGGCGCGTAGACAGCGGCGGCCAGAGGTACTCCGGCCGCGATGGCCGCCAGAATTCGTTTCATCGAAGTCCCTTCCAGGGGGGTGGGCCCGGTGCCGGCGGAACTGCCGCTCCCGGGGCTGTGGTTGCAGGGTGTGCTCGGCCGGAGTGGGCGCCGTGCGGTCCGCTGCTGACGGGATTCAGACTGGCCCGGTGCACGGGGCGTGCACATCAGTCAGTTGACGGCGGCGGCAGCCGGCGCCGGGTGACGGCCCGCCCGAGCGGGCGGACCCGGGCCGTGGCGGCAAACACGCAGGTCGGCGCGGTGACTCCGGAAGGGTGACGGCCGGCGACGCGTACCCGTCGCGACGGGTGACCGGTCGTGCCCTGGGTCATTCGACGGTCCCGCCGGCCGTCGGTGCCCAGCACGTCGGAACACGTGTGCCACGAGTCCCGTGCACCATTGGCTCACCGGAGGACGTGTGCGACCTGTGCGGACGGCGCGGCAGATCTCGTTCGGGCCCCGGATCCCGCGCGCCGGCCCGGGCGACCAGGAGATGTGCCAGGATGGTCGCCGCCGACGGTTCAGCGGCACACCTCGGGGCAGGTCCCCGGAGAGGCCCTGATCGGGGCGGTACGGGTGGCGAATCACGTTGCGACGTGCTCACCGCCTCGACACCCGTCCAGGTGTCCGTCCAGGTGTCCCGGATCTCGGTGTGGAGACATGCGCAGCAGCATCTATGTACGGAGGAGTGACCGGTTGTGACCAGCCATTCAGCCACCACGCTCCGATCGCGGTACGTCGCACAGGCCGCGTCGGATCTGGAGGAGAACCGCCGCCGACAGCAGGACTTGGCCGAGAAGCTCAAGTCGCTGCAGCAGGAGGAGGCGCTCCTGATCGACATCATGACGCTGGCCGAGCACTACCAGGACGGCGCGGAGCCCTCCCCCCTCCCGGAGCAGGCCCAGGACGAACAGGGCGAAGAGGACGAACCGGTTCCCGCCCGGCCGCAGCGGCGCGCGAAGTCCGCACCCGCCGTGGCGGCGTCACCCACGGCTGCCGCGCGGGCCGGCGGGACGGGGAGGGCGCAGCGGCCGCTGCTGGGGGACATCCTGCTGGAGCTGCTCGCCGGGTACAGCGAGCCGCGCCTGGCGAAGGACCTGCGCGACGAGCTGATGGCGAAGCACCCGGCCCGCGAGCCGACCCCGCAGGTCGTGCGGAACACCCTGGAGTCGTTGGTCGCGAAGGGCCAGGTGCAGCGTCACAAGGAGGACCGGTCGGTGACGTACACCCTGGAGAGCGCCGCCCACCGGGCCGCGGCGTCCGGCGGCGCGGCCGGATAGAGCCCGCCTAGGATCCCGCGCCGGCGTCGTCCGGGATCGCCGCCAGGGCGTCCCGCAGGGCCGCGCGCGAGGTGATGCCCAGTTTCGGGAACACCCGGTACAGGTGGGAGCTGACGGTGCGCGGGGACAGGTGTGTCCGCTCCCCGATCTCCTTGTTGGTCAGACCGCGTGCGGCGAGGTCGGCGATCCGGAGCTCCTGCCAGGTCAGTGCCGCCGGGTCGGTGGAACGGTGCTGCGCGGGCGCCCCGCAGGCGCGCAGTTCGGCGTGGGCCCGTTCGGCCCAGGCCCCGGCGCCGAGCTGTTCGAAGGCTTCGGCGGCCTGGCCCAGCACCTGCCGTGCGGCCCTGGGCCCCTGGCTGTGGCGCAGCCGGCCGCCGTGCGCGAGGCGGATGCGGGCCCGTTCGAAGGGGAAGTCGGCGGCCCCGGGATGGGTCTCGGCCTGCCGGAACAGCTCGGCCGCCCGGTCGTCGTCCTCGGCGGTCATGGCGAGCACCCCGAAGGTGACCAGGGCGAGGCGGGGTGAGACGTCGGGCAGCTGCGCCGCCTGCGCCGCCAGCGCATGCTCGCGGGCCTCCCGGGCCCGGCCGGTGTGCAGGGCGGCTTCGACGAGGTCGAGCAGGGTGCGTGAGGCCTGATGGGCACCGGGTTCGAAGGTGCCGGGCCGGGTGATGCCGGTCGCGCAGAGGTAGGCGCTCTCGTAGTCCCCCTCGCTCAGGGCGGCGACCGTTGCCACGGCGTCGGTGATCTGGGTGAGGAAGCCGATCCTGCGGGGGCGGGCCCAGCGGTCGACGACGGCCTGCAGCTCGCGGGCCCGGTCGAGGTCGCCGCGCAGGGCGGCGAGGAGCGCCAGGTAGGCCTGGCTGTGGTGGGCGAACAGCACGTTGCCGTGCGCCGTGGTCAGTTTCAGCACACGCTGTCCGGTTCGCTCGCCCGCTTCCCAGTCGCCCGAGGCGATCTGGTCGAGCATGATCAGGTGCAGCATGGTCATGCCGTTCACCACGGCTCCGGTCTGCAGTTCGCGCTCCACGCTGCGGGCGAGATGCGTCCGGTGGTCGCCCAGGGTGTCGACGTGGTAGGCGGCGACGCCGAGGCGGGTGATGTCCCACGGGTCCAGGTGCGGGAAGGCGGCGTACGCCGCGGCGACGCGCTCGCGGACGCCGCGGCCCCGGCGGACCACGTCGCTCCAGGCGTCCTGGTAGATCCGCGACTTCGAAGGGACCAGGTCGCCCAGGGAGTCCAGCAGCCGGTGGGTCCGCTGCCAGGTGTCGTTGTCGCCGGCGTACTGGCTGATGGCCAGCAGGAGGTTGACGAGCCTGGCGAGTTCCTCGTCCGGCCCGGCCGGCCCGCTGTCACGCCTGCGCTCGACGGCCGCCGTCAGCTGCCGGTGCGAGGACCGCACGTCGCCGTCCTCGTAGAGCGCGGTGTAGGCGGAGACCAGGACCGCGGCCGCCGATTCGGTCTCGCTCGGCCCGCGGTCGGTGTCGAGGAGCCGCTGGGCGCGGTCGAGCAGTCCGGCGTGCCCGGCCACGAACGCGGCGTTCGCCAGCCGGCGGGACCGGTCCTCGCGGGTCTCGCTCAGCTCCGCCGCGCGGGTCAGCCAGGTCACCGCGGCGGCGGCACCGCCTCGCCGGGTCGCCGACTCGGCTGCCTCCTGCAGCGCTGCGGCTACCCCTTCGTCCGGGTCGACCGTGGCGGCGGCCAGGTGGGTGGCCCGGCGTTCGATGTCGTTGCGGTGCACCTGCGCCAAGGTGCCGTGGGCGGCCCGGCGGGCGTTCGGGGCGGCCGACCGTACGACCGTCGACCGCACCAGCGGGTGCCGGAACACGAACTCGCCGCTGCCCGGGTCGAGGTCCAGCAGGCCTGCCGCCACCGCCTCGTCGACGTCCCGCATGCGGTACCGCGCGGACCCCGCGAGGCCGGTCACCGCTCCGGCGTTCACGCCGTCCAGCGCTCCGAGCAGGAGCTCCGTCCGCAGGGCCGGTCCGAGGGCCGCGATGCGCGCCCCGTACACCTGCTGGAACCGGTCGAGCAGGGGGACGAGCCCGTACCCGGACAGCATGTCGAAGGTGTGCTCGGCGGTGTTGGCGCTGAGGTAGGACGGGAGTTCCAGCAGTGCGAGGGGGTTGCCCTGGGCCTCCTCCAGCACTCGGCGGCGGACCTTCGGGTCCAGGTGCGGATGACGTGTGTCCAGCAGGTGGGTCGCGGCGGGCTCGGACAGCGACGGCACCGGGAGGACCGGCAGGGCAGCCGACTCGAAGCCCGAGGACGCCTCGGGACGCATGGCGACGAGCAGCTTCACGGTGCTCCCGGCGAGACGACGGCCCACGAAGCCGCAGACCGCGGTGCTGGCCGCGTCGAACCACTGGCCGTCGTCGAGGACCAGCAGCAGGCGCGACTGCCCGGCCGCGACCGTGATCAGGTCCAGGACCGCGGTGCCCAGCGTCATGACGGACGGGGCCTCCGCGCGGCTGCGCCCGAACACCACGTCGAAGGCGACCCGGTGGACGCCGTCCAGGTGCTCGGCGTGCGTGAGCAGCGGATGGAGCAGCTGGTGCAGGCCGGCGAAGGGCAGGTTCGACTCGGCCTCGACACCGACCGCCCGGACCACCCGGAACCCCGCACCCGCCGCCTGCTCGGCGACGTGCTTCAGCAAGGCGCTCTTCCCCACGCCCGTCTCACCCCTGACCACGAGGGCCTGGCCCCCGGGCGAGGTGACGAACGAGGAGAGAACCGACTCCTCCGCTTCCCGGCCCACGATGGGCGACGCGAGCGACTCCACCTCCTGCTCCCTTCCCCGGACAGGCCGGGGTGCGCCCCGGTCCTTCGGATACTGCGACCACCTGCTGCGGGGCGCCCGGACGAGGCGCGCCTCGCGCTCCCCTTCTCCCGGGCTCCCCTGCTCCGGAATGACCGGTCCCGGGGTGACCGGTCCCGGGCCGCCGGAGGAGGAAGGCCGCGCTTACCGGCCCAACCTTCCTCCGCGCCCCCACATCAGGGCCAGGCGGCGAACAGGCGGTTGGCAGGCAGTTTCGCCTCCCGCCCGGACAACCTACCCGGCACACGTGTGAAGTGACCAGTCCACGGCCGTGGGCGAACATGTGTGTCGGGACGTGCCGCACGCCGGGCAGCCGCCGGATGCCGGCCGGTCACCGCACCGCGGACCGTACGACTGCCCCTTCACGCAGCCTGCAGCGGCCCGGCGAGGGACTTGCGCAGGGCCGAGGGCGCGACGACGGGGAGCAGCGAGGCGAGGATCTTCCCCTTGAGTGCACTGGGTCGGCGGGTCAGTTCCACGTCGACACGTGTGCCGTCGCCCTCGGGGGTCATCCGGAAGACCCAGCCGCCGCCGGCACCGAAGAGCTTCGAGTCGAGCGTCGTGACGGTGACGGTGTCGCCGTCGGGGGCCCAGTCGTAGCGGGCACGCTCCCAGGCCGCGGCGGTCCCCTCGGTCACTTCGGCCCAGTCGGCGCCCAGCTCGTGGACCGTGAAGTGTTCGGCGTCGATCGTGGACCAGGCCTGCGGACGGGAGGGGCCGAAGTCGGTGAGCACCTCCCGTACGGCCGACGGGCTCAGCGCGGAGACGAGATGGATGCGGACGACTGCCATGGGGGCGTTCCTTCGAGATGAGTAACCGTTCTGACAGGTGACGACTTTTCCATGGGCCATCGTCACCCGTCAAGGCGGTTACTGTGCGGCGGCCTACTCGCTGCGGCCTTCACCGCCTGGCGACAAGGGCCGCAACCAGTAGGAGGCCGACGGCAGCGATGCCGGGAGCCGGCCTGCGACGAGCCAGGCCACGGTGGCGGCGTCGGCGCGCTCCGCCGGCACCCACGACCCCGTGCTGCGGGCGAGCGACTCCGCGAGCGCCCCCGGTGCAAGCAGTGCCGCAATCCTGGTGGCAGCGTGTGGCAGCGCGGGACGCGGCCGCTCCGACCGGGACATGGTGTGGGTCCTTTCACAGGGCGCCGCCCATCGTGCAGAGCGGCTTGATCGACGAACCGTCAGGCCTCCGGGCCCTGTTACCGCCGGGGCACGCAGAGCGGACGGCGGATGGCGGACGGCGGTGGCATCAGTCGTCACCCCGCAGCAGCGTCAGCACCCGGAGCGCCTCCAGGTAGATCCACACCAGGGTCAGGGTGAGCCCGAAGGCGGCCAGCCAGGCCTCCTCACGCGGGGCGCCTTCCGCCACGGCGTCCTCCACCTGCCGGAAGTCCAGGGCCAGGAAGCAGGCGCCGAGGACGATCCCGCCGACGCCGAACGCGATGCCGAGGCCGCCGCTGTCGAAGCCGAGCCCGTTCCCGCCGCCGAAGGCCGAGAACAGCAGGTCGGCGAGGGCCAGCAGGACGAACCCGGTCGCCGCGGCCAGCACGAAGCCGGTGAACCGGGCGGTGACACGGATCCAGCGCATCCGGTAGGCGATCAGCACGCCGGCGAAGACCGCCAGGGTCCCGAGCACCGCCTGGACGACGACCCCGGGGGCGATGTACGTCGAGGTGACATCGGACAGGACACCGATGAAGACGCCCTCGAATGCCGCGTAGCCGAGGATCAGCACCGGTGACGGCGTGCGCCTGAACGTCTGCAGGAGCGACAGGACGAACGCCACCAGCGCGCAGCCGGCGGCGATGCCGTACGAGCGGTTGACGCCGGTCTCGTCCACGGGCAGCAGGGTCCAGGAGAGCACCGCCGCCAGCGCCACCGTACCCAGGCTCGCGGCGGTCCGGACCACCACGTCGTCCAGTGTCATGGGCGTGCCGCCGGCGGAGACGTCCTCGGCGGGGCCGGGGACGTCGAACCCCGCGTAGGGGCTCCCGGCGCGGGCGCCGGGAAGCTGCGCACCGGCCGGCACGGCGACCGACCCGGGCTGCGTGACCCCCGTCCCCGGGGCTGCGACGCGGCTGAATCCCCGCTTGGACAGGATCGGATTGCTGGTTCTCACGGTGTTCTCCTTCTGGTGGGCATGCCGTCGGACGGGTCGTTCGTGCCGGCCGGGCCCTCGGCCGATGACGGCGGGGCGAGGCGGGACGGGGACGGGACCGAGGACGGGGGTGGGCCGGCCGGCGCGGCGACGGTGCCGGTACGCGGGGGCACGCCGCCTCGGGCCGGCGCGTCGTGGCAGCCGCTGTTGTCCGGTGGCCCTCGCGGGCGACCAGCCCGGCGTCACCTACTCTCGGCCGAGCACCGCTCCGGCACATCAGTCAGTTGACGGTCAGGTGGGACCGGGACCGCGGTGCCGCCTGCGAGCCCTGGCATCCACGGTCGGCCCGGGCGGTTCGCGTGACGTAGGGAAGCCCGCGGCACGGAGCCCGGCAACCGACCGTCATGTGACGGATCCCCCGGCCACGGCCCGGCCGCGAGTGTGGAGCCCGGCAAGCCCCCTCGGCGGCGCCCGCAGCGGAGCACCAGGGCCGTGCGGCGCACGGCACGAGGCGGCCTCCCGCCACACACATCGCTCTCACCCGGAAGGGGTTCTCCCATGGCAGGCAACAGGAACCGACGCAAGCGGTGGTTCACGACGGCCGTGGTCCCGGCCGTCGCGGCCGGTGTCGTGCTGGGCTCGGTCGCCATCGGCGGCTCGGCGAACGCCACGACTCCCACCGTGACCGTCGAACGGGCCAAGCCCACCATCGTCCTGGAGCACGGCGCGTTCGCCGACGGCTCCAGCTGGAGCAGCGTCATCACCCGGCTGCGGTCGGACGGCTACCCGGTCGTCGCTCCCGCCGACCCACTGCGCGGGCCGGCCGCCGACGCCGCGGTGCTGCGCAGTGTCCTGGACGGCATCAAGGGACCCAAGGTCCTGGTGGGGCACTCCTACGGAGGTTCCGTCATCAGCGCGGCCGGGGCGAACGACCCACAGGTCAAGGCACTGGTCTACGTGGCCGCGTTCCTCCCGGCCCCGGGCGAGACGGCGCTGGAACTCACCAACAGGTTCCCCGGCTCCACACTCCCGGACGCACTGAACCCGGTCACCTACACCCCGGCGGGCGGCGCCCCCACCACCGACCTGTACATCCAGGCCGACAAGTTCCGCCACCAGTTCGCCGCCGACGTGCCCGCCGCCCAGGCCGCCGTCATGGCCGCCACCCAGCGGCCCATCGCCCAGAGCGCCCTGGCGGAGCAGGCCACCGCCGCGGCCTGGCAGGAGAAGCCCAGCTGGGACGTGGTCACCACCCAGGACCTCAACATCCCTGCGGCCGCGCAGCTCTTCATGGCCCGCCGCGCCCACTCCCACATCACCGAGGTGGCCGCCTCGCACTCCGTCGCGGTCTCCCACCCGGCCCTGGTCGCCCAGGTCATCGAGGAAGCGGCGAGTGCGGGCCGCTGACGCGGGCGGCACGACGTAGGACGTCGTCAAGCCCCCGAGGGAGCAGCTGTCACCCGGCTGCCCCCTCGGGGCCGCCAGCGCGTCCGACCCACCCTCGTCTATAACCGTCTTGACCGGTGACGAAATGGGGAGCATGCTGAGGGAGCACGGATAGCAGGACACCCGCGACAAGAGAGCGGAAGAGGACCATGAACGACGACGAAGTCACCGAGGTCGCTGCCGCGGCTCGGCGTGCGCGGTTCAGCAGCCTGCCCGAGCGCATCCGCTTCGAGGACATGACCGAGATCAGGGACGTCCCGGAGCCCGGGGAGCCGAACCCCTACAACCCGGAACGGTCGTGGACCTTCTACTCGTGCCTGCCCCTGGACCTGGGGCTGTAGGCCGTTCGCCGCCTCACACCCGGCTCACACCCCACTCACACCTTGGTTCACACTCCCGGCTCCACCCGGCGACGGCGCGGCCCGCACCATGCTGGTGCGGGCCCGCGCCGGCGGGTCAGCCCCGGAGCAGGGACTCCACCTGGGCGAACTCGCCCGGGGTGAGCGGGGACCGGGCAGCGAGGTTCTCCTCCACCTGGGCGACGGTGCGGCAGCCGGGGATGGGGATGACGGCGTCCGTACGGGCCAGCAGCCAGGCGAGGGCGCCCTGGGCGAGGGTCCGGCCGTCGGAGGTCAGGACCTCGCGGACGGCGTCGATGCGGGACAGGTGGTCGGCACTGCCGGTGCCGTCCTCCCCGAAGTAGGGGATCCACTGGTGGCCCTGGGCGCGGACGTCGTCGGCGGCCACGCGGCGGCCGTCGTGGTACTTGCCGGAGAGCAGGCCCATCGCGAGCGGGCCGCGGGCGACGGAGGCCACGCCGAGGGACTCGACCACGGCGACCATCTCGGCCGCCGGGTTGAGCACCGAGAAGTCGTGCTGGACGGCGGCGCAGTGGGGAGCCTTCGTGGCGAAGCCCTCGGCCCTGGCGGGGTCGTCGGTGGACCAGGCGTAGGCGCGGATCTTGCCTGCGACGACCAGGTCTTCGAGGGTGTCGACCAGGTCGAGGGCGGCGGACAGCGGGGCGTCCGAGATGTGGAACTGGTAGAGGTCGACGTAGTCGGTGCCGAGGCGGCGGAGGCTGCCGTCGATCGCGGTGCGGAGGTAGGCGGGGGTGGCGTCCTGGCCGGTGGCCTCGCCGGTGGACTCGTCGAAGGTGTTGCCCCACTTGGTGGCGATGACCACCTGGTCGCGGCGGCCCGCGAAGGCCCGGCCGAGGACGGTCTCGCTGTGGCCCGCACCGTAGTTGCTCGCGGTGTCGAAGAAGGTCGCCCCGAGGTCGAAGGCCCGGTGCAGTGCTGCGGTCGACTCCGCGTCGTCCACCGCGCCCCAGCCGAACTGCTCGCCCCCGGCGTGCAGCGGGCCGCCGATGGCCCAGCAGCCCACGCCGATCGGGCTCACCTCGATACCGCTGTTGCCGAGTGTGCGCGTCGTTCCGGTCATGCCGAATGCCCCCTGCTGGATGTTGGTCTGCGCCTGGCACCAGGCGGTCTTCTCATGACAAGTGCTGTCGCCGGCGCAGCAGTTCGCCGGCGGACTGCCGACCCTTGCCGCATGCTCATTGGGCAGCGCGAGCCGCTCCGCCGACGTGCGGCCGCCCTCGTGGACGGAGGGCGCGCAACCCCGACTCTCGCACCTGGAGCGCGCTCCAGGTCAAGGAAGTTCCGTTGGTGGCCGCGTGATCAGACCGACTGCGGTGCGGGGTGGAGTGGGCACACTGCCGCAGAAGGGCGCGCGGCCATCGGGTGGGTGGCGGACCCGGCTCACGCGCGAGTCCCCCACCGTGATGGGTCCGTGGCGGCACCCGGTGGTCCGGCGTGTGCGTGTGCCGGACCACCGGGCGGAGGGAGGGGTCAGGGGCAGGTGGCGAGGATGAAGGAGATGACGGTGCAGGTGGCGCTGCCGGCGTCGTTGGCGGGCGTGGTGTCGCTGGGCGCGGAGGCTGTCCGCAAGGCGGTGACCGGGACGGGCCCGAGGGACAGCAGGTTCAGCGGGACGCGGAAGGACTTCGCGCTGCCGGCGCCGTTGGCAATGCTGCCGTAGGTGCAGGTCACGGTTGTTGCCGCGGTGGTGCAGCCGGGTGAGGGGCTGGTGGCGCCGGTGCCCGGCGGGAGGGTCGCGGTGACGGTGGCCGAGGTGACCGGGTCGGGGCCGTTGTTGTGGGCGGTCAGGGTGTAGGTGAGGTAGGGCACCAGGATGCCCAGGTGGGGCTGGCCGGTGACGGTGACGGCGATGTCGGCGGTGGGCGGGACGTAGGTGAACTGGTCCGCGCCGCTGGTCTGGCTGGTTCCGCCGGGGGTGGAGACCTGGATGTCGACCGTGCCCGCCGCATGCGCCGGGGAGGTGGTGGTGCAGGTGGTGTCGGTGGTGCAGGACACGGTGGTGGCTGGGCTGCCCGGGCCGAAGGTGAGGGCGGTGGCGCCGGTCAGGCCGGTGCCGTGGACGGTGACCGGGGTGCCGCCGGCGGTGGGTCCGCTGCTGGGACTGACCGCGGTCACGGTCGGCTGCGCGATGTAGGTGTACTGGTCGGCTGCGGATGCGGGGCTGGTGCCGGCGGGGGTGGTGACGGTGACGTCCACGGTGCCGGCGGCGTGGGCCGGGACGGTGGCGGTGACTTCCAGGTCGTTGACGACGGTGACGTCGGTGGCCGGGGTGCCGCCGAAGTTCACGGCGCCGGCGCCGGCCAGGCCGGTCCCGGTGATGGTGACGGTGCCGCCGCCGGCGGCCGGGCCGTGCCCGGGGGTGATCGCGGTGACGGCGACCGGTGGCGGCGTCACGGTGACGCCGAACGGGGTGGTGCCCACCGGGACGGTGCCGGTGACGGTGCCGGTGGCCGTGTCGATCACCGAGACCGTGTTGGAGGCGGAGTTGGTGACGTAGGCGCGGCCGCCCGTCCGGTCGGCCGCGACGCCGACGGGCCCCGAGCCGACGGCGGTCGTGCCGGTGACCGTGTTGGTGGCGGTGTCGATGACCGAGATGTTGTTCGCGTTGGCGTTGGCCACGTACACGTGGGCGCCGTCCGGGGTGACCGCGATCCCCTCCGGCCCGCCGGGATTGGGGATGAGGGCGGTGATGGTGTTGGTGGCGGTGTCGATGACCGAGACGGTGTTGCTGTTGAAGTTGGCCGTGTAGGCGTGGGCGCCGTCGGGGGAGACGGCCACGGCTGCGGGTGTCCTGGCGTTGGGGTCGGCGATGGTCGCGGTGACCGTGCTGGTGGCGGTGTCCACGACCGAGACCGAACTGCCCACGAAGTTGGCGACGTAGGCATGAGCGCCGTCGGGCGTGAAGGCGATGCCGAAGGGCTGGCTGCCGGTGGCGAAGGTCGCGGTGACCGTGTTGGTGGCGGTGTCGATCACGGTGACCCCGCCGACGGCCGGGGCGATGTTGTCGCCCACGTAGAGCAGGGAGCCGTCGGGGGAGACCGCCGCCGGACCGGGGACCGCGCCGACGGGCACGGTCGCGGTGACCGTGTTGGTGGCGGTGTCGATGACCGAGACGGTGTTGTCCCCGTCGTTGACGACGTACACACGGGAGGCGTCGGGTGACTGGGTCACCCCTTCGGGGAACCTGCCGACGGGAACGGTCGCGGTGACCGTGCCGCTCGCGGTGTCGATGACCGAGACCGAATTGCCGCGCAGGTTCGTGACGTAGGCCATCCGACCCCCCGTGCTCGCCTGGGCCGGCGCGGCCGCGATGGCGACCAGGCCGGTCAGGACCAGGGCGGCGGAGCACGCCGCGGCTGTCAGGGGACGACGCCGGGAGCGGCGTGTCAGCGGTAAGGGCCAGGCTCGGCGAGAACGGGAAGACATCACTGTCTCTCCTTCCGGTCGGCACCACGACGGCGGGGACCGGCAGGCCCCGGGAAACCGGCAGCGGTGCGGTCGCACAGGACGGACCCGTCCCCTGCGGCACTCCGCCGGACCGTCCCCGCCCCCGCACACCACCGCCGCCCGGTCCAGGCCGCGACAGCGAGCGACTCGCACGCGCCCACAGGGTCAGGCACGTCCGATTTCTCACATGGTGTCAACGATGGACCCGCACCATGTCAGATGTTCGAACTGGACCGAAGATTGCCGACCGATGACTTTTCGTGACGCATACCGATCCCTCGGTTCCGGCCCGCAGAAGACTGCTCTGCGGCACCTCCGTGGAGATGCAGCGCACTGCTGTGGGGCAGGAGCTGCCCCACAGCAGCCACGACCGCGCCGGCAGGCTCAACAGCTGTCGGCAAGGTAGTCCTGCTGGTTCTCAGGCCAGGGAGAACTTCTGGGCGCCGGAGCCGTTGCAGTCCCAGATCTGCAGCCGGGTGCCGTTGGCGGTGGCACCCGACGGCGAGTCGATGCACCGGCCGCTGGTCGGGTTCGACAACGAACCGTCCGCGTTGGCGACCCAGTTCTGGTAGCCGCCGCCGTTGCAGGTGGCCAGCTGGAGCTGGGTACCGGCGGCGCTGTTGCCGCCGGCGATGTCCAGGCACTTGCCCAGCGTGCGCAGGGTCTGGCCGCTCCAGGTCCACTTCTGGTCGAGCGCGGTGGCCTGCTGGCAGTCCCAGAGCTGGACCGCGGTGCCGTCACCGCCGGTGTCGTTGCCCGCCACGTCCACGCACTTGCCACCCGGAGCGTAGATCGGGGTGCCGATGGCGAACTTCTGGGCGGCGGCGCCGTTGCAGTCCCAGATCTGCAGCCGGGTGCCGTTGGCGGTGGCGCCGGACGGGGAGTCGATGCACCGGCCGCTGGCCGGGTTCCGCAACGAGCCGTCGGACTGCCGCACCCAGGACTGGTAGCCGCCGGTGTTGCACGTGGCGAGCTGCAGCTTCGTCCCTGCGGCGCTGTTGCCGCCGACGATGTCCAGGCACTTGCCGAGGGTCTGCAGGGTCTGGCCGCTCCAGGTCCAGTGCTGGTCCTTGGCGCCCGACTGGCAGTCCCACAGCTGCACGGCCGTGCCGTCACCGCCGACGTCGTCACCCGCCACGTCCACGCACTTGCCACCCGGACCGGTGATCGTCTGGCCCGTCACCGCACCACCGCCGCCACCGCCGGAGCCAGGACCCTTGTTGTAGACGGCCAGCGAGTCGATGACCAGCTTGCCGCCGGAGACCGTCGCCGCGTTCGGGCCCCCGCCGAAGGCGTCCGGGAAGCCGCCGCCGATCGCCAGGTCGTAGATGATGAAGAACGGGTGGTCGATCGCGTTGGCCCAGGTCGTGGCGTCCACCTGGCCGGCGTTGACGGTGAAGTAGTTGTTCCCGTCGAGGTAGAACCGGATCTGCTCCGGTGACACCGAACGGTCGATCTCCGTCGCGTAGTCGTGGAAGCCGGTCTGACAGCCGGAGCAGGCGCGCTCGCCCGAACCGATGCCGGTCGACTCGTTGCACGGACCGCCCGGGTTCACACCGCAGTGGATCGTGCTGAAGACGGAGCTGCGGCCGTTGATGTCCTCCATGATGTCGATCTCGCCGGACTTCGGCCAGGTCACACCGTCGCGCAGGGGTGCGCCGAGCATCCAGAAGGCCGGCCAGTACCCGGCGCCGTTGGCGGTGCTGACGTTCGGCTGCTGGAGGACGGACTCGATGCGCACGACGCCGCCCGCCGGGGCGCCGAAGGACGCCGACTGGGTCTCCACGCGCCCGGAGGTCCAGCCGGCCCGCGGGTCGGAGCCGGAATGCAGGGCTTGGAGCACCAGGTGGCCCTGGCCGTCGTAGTAGACGTTCGAGGTGCTGCTGGTCATGGTCTCGATCTCGCCGGTGCCGAAGTTGCTGCCCGGCCCGGTGTCGTACTTCCACAGGCTCTGATCGATGCCGGTCCCGGACGCACCGTTGAAGTCGTCGCTCCAGGTGAGTGAGAAGCCCGACGGTGTCGGGGGCACGGCCGCCTCGACGTTCGCCGTCACGACGACGGTGGCCGCCACCGTGAGCGCGACGACGGGTACCAATGAGAGCGCTCTCTTCCACGCGCGGCGCCATGGCCTCGCCATAAGGGGTGTCATGGATGCATCATTGCGATCGGCCATTCGTTCGACAAGAAGGTCGACGCATTCATCTTCCGGAAACCCCGTCAACTCACCCCCCGCATCAGCCCGGAGACGGTGCGCGGCGTTGCGGTGCCGGTGCCCGTCCCGGACGGCTGGAGGCTGTGGAGCACGTTCCTCGCCGGCGGCCGATGCCGCACGGGGTTGCGGGAGCCCCGGGACGGCATCGGCCGCCGGCCGCCGGGGTCTACCAGCGGCTGCGCGCCGGTGCGGAGGCGAGCTTGGCGCTGAGCGCCGAGAGGAAGACCGGGAGCTTGTCCACCATGGCCCTGGGGACCGGGGTGGTCTGGACGGTGTCCCGCCGCACGTCCTGGACGACGAGGGTGTAACTGCCGTTCTCCTCGACGAGTTCGGCGGCGTAGAGCAGTGTTTCCACAGCGGTTTGCACAGGGGTTTGCACGGGGGTCTCCACAGAGGTTTCCATCGAAGGTCCTAGGCCTGGGGGTCGTTGAGCCAGGCGTTCCACGCCTTGGTGGCCTGCTGCTCGTCGGCGTCCCCGGCGAACAGGTGGTGCCCCAGCCAGATCGGCACGTCCCAGGTGCTGCCGTTGAAGAAGCGGTAGAGCGCGTCGGGGCCGCGGAGCCCGAGGAAGTCGGTGCTGAGCCAGTCGACGACCACCTCCTCCGGGCCGCTGTCCCGGCCGGGAACGTGGAGCGGGAACCGGTCGCCGACGGCCGCGTCGTCGGCGAGGCCGAGGCGGCGGCGCAGGGCGGCGAAGTCGGCCGGGTCGGAGGTGGGTTCGGGGCGCTGGGCCCTGACGTAGACGGCGGGGCGGCCCGGGAAGTGCCGCAGGTACTCGGCGAGGCCGTGCTGGTAGAAGTCGACGTGCTTCTCGGCCGCGTCCGACTTGGCCTCCCACCTCCAGGCGTCGTCGACGACGCCCGTGTGCACCCAGTGGATCCCCATCCGCAGGTGGCTCGTGCCGCCGTCGGCCGGCTCGATCCGGTAGGTGAGCGTGTTGGAGAACCCGCCGTCCTGGGTCGCCCGGACGGCGAAGTGCCGCGGCGGCTCCCACGCCACGACGGTGGAGTCACCACGGGTGGCCTTTCCGCCGACGCGCGGCTCGACCTCCATGGGGTACAGCCAGCCGAGGTTGCCGGCGCCGGTGGCGACCGCGTCCCAGACCTGTTCGGGTGTGACGGCCAAAGCCTGCTCCCGGCGGACCTCGAACTCTCGGGCCATGGTCGGTTCTCCTTCGTCGTCGTTCATCGGTCAGTAGGTGATCGGGAGGGCGCTCAGCCGCCGTTGCAGCGGGTTGGGCCGCCAGTCCAGCACCGCCCCGTCGGCCAGCCGCAGCTGTGGCAGCCGACGGACCAGCGTGCCGACGGCCACCTCGGCCTGGAGCTTGGCCAGCGGTCCGCCCAGGCAGAAGTGCGGGCCGTTGCCGAAGCTCAGGTGCCGGTTGCCGGCGCGGGACAGGTCGAGCCGGTCGGGGTCCTCGAAGCGTTCGGGATCGCGGTTGGTCGCGCCGAGGAACAGGTACACCAGCTCGCCCTCGCGCAGCGTCCGCCCGCCGATCTCCAGGTCCTCCGCGACGACCCGGACGATCGCCTGGGTCACCGTGTCGTAGCGGGCCAGCTCCTCGACGGCGCCGCGGATCAGCCCCGGGTCCGCGCGCAGCCGGGCCAGCTGGTCGGGGTGGCGCAGCAGGGCCAGCAGGCTGTTGCCGATGAGGTGGGTGGTGGTCTCGTCGCCGGCGGTGATCAGGACGAAGCAGGTGGACAGCAGTTCGGAGTCGGTGAGCCGGTCGTCCTGCGTCTGGGTGGCGACCAGGGCGCTGATCAGGTCGTCGCCGGGTTCACGCCGGCGCTGCCGGATGAGCCCGGACAGGTACTCCTCGTACTGCCCGATCGCCTCCTCGGACTTGTCGATGTCCTCGCTGAGCCGGCCGAAGCGGCTGAACCAGGCGTTGACCTGCGGGAGGTCCTCGGCCGGGATGCCGAAGAGCTCGCAGACGACGGACATCGGCAGCGGGGAGGCGACCGCCTCGATCAGGTCCATGGCCGGCCCGGCCGCGACCGCCTCGTCGATGAGCCGGTCGACGATCCGCTGGATGCCGTCGCGCAGGCCTTCGACCCGCCGGGCGGTGAAGGCCCGGTTGGCCAGTTTGCGCAGCCGGGCGTGGTCCGGCGGGTCGGTGTTGGACATCACCCGGCCGAGCCGGTCGGAGAGCCGGCTGAAGGCCTTCAGGTCGCCGCCGAGCGCGACGTAGGCGCGGGTCATCCGGTCCCGGTCGTTGGACAGCCGCAGGTCACCCAGGGCTGCCTCGACGTCGGCGTACCGGGTGAGGTACCAGATGCCCTGGTCGCTGCGGTAGACCGGGTGCTCGCGCCGCATGCGGGCGTAGAACGGGTACGGGTCCTGCCGCGCCTCGGGTGTCTGCAGTGCCGCGGCGAGGTCGTCGGACCGGGCGGGGCCCGCGGCGTCGCGGGCCCCGTCCAGGGTGTCGGTGGAGGTCACGTCGGCCCTGTTACCGCTGGGCGTTCATGGCGTCGGCGAGGCTCTTGGGCCGCATGTCGGTCCAGGACCGCTCGACGTACTCCAGGCAGGCGGCGTGGGTGTCGGGGCCGTGGGCGGTGGTCCAGCCGTCGGGGACATCGGCGAAGTGCGGCCACAGCGAGTGCTGGTTCTCGTCGTTGACGAGCACGAGGAAGGTGCCGTCCTGGTCGTCGAAGGGGTTGGTCATGGGTCAGTCCTCCTGGTGGGAAAGGGTGGTGTCACCGGTGTCATGGGTGTCTCCGGTGTCACAGGTGGCACCGGTGTCTCCGGTGGCCTCGGCGAGCCTGGCGGCCAGGATCGGTCCGATCTGGGCCAGTGAGCCGGCCTGGGTCATCCGGTCGTGCCGGGTGGTGATCTCGTGCGATTCGATCCGGCCGGTGACGTAGGGGCGCCAGGTCTCCGGCCCGGCGTTGTCCTCGGTCCGGTCGATCGTGGAGTTGAAGAGCAGCAGGTCTCCGTCGAAGCCGCCGGGGACGAAGTCCACCGCCAGCTGCGCGTTGTTGATCATGATCTCGACGATCACCTCGACCTGTCGCTCGTTCAGGCCGGCCAGCGCGCTGCCCCGCCGGTTCAGCACCTCGGCGACGTCGGCGTAGGTGATCTCCTGGTCGCCCAGTTCGTCCGGGTCGACGTCGAGCACACCGACGAGCACGTCCCGCACGGTGGGCACCGGAGCGACCTCGAACTTCACGTCCTTCACCGGGTAGGCGTCGAGGATCGCCAGCAGTGCGGTCCGCTCGCCGCGCGACTGCAGCTCGCAGGCCAGCGCGTGGGCGATCAGGCCGCCGGCGGACCAGCCGAGCAGCAGGTACGGGCCCTCCGGCTGGATCTTCTGGATCTGGTCGGCGTAGTCGGCCGCCATCTCCTCGTAGGACGTCGGGAGGGGTTCGGGCCGGCCGAGGCCGCGCGCCTGGATCGCGTAGACCGGGTGATCGGGAGCAACGTGGTTCAGCAGCCCGCTGTACGACCAGCTGATGCCGCCGCCGGGGTGGACGCAGAACAGCGGTGTGCTGGTCCCGGTCGAGCGCAGCGGCAGGACCACGTCCAGCGCGTCGGCGGGGTTGTCCATGACCAGCCGCTCGGTGAGACCGGCCACGGTCGGCGCCTCGAACAGCATGCGCAGGCCCAGCTCCAGACCGAGGGTCTCGCGGACGCGGGACGCCAGCCGGGCGGCCAGCAGCGAGTGCCCGCCGAGGTCGAAGAAGTTGTCGTCGATGCTCACCAGCTCCCGGCCGAGGACCTCGGCGAAGAGGCCGCACAGCAGCTGCTCCTGCGGCGTCCGGGGGCCGCGCCCGGCCTCCGACGCCCCGTACTCGGGGGCGGGCAGGGCGGCCCGGTCGAGCTTGCCGTTGGCGGTCAGCGGCAGCGCGTCCACGGTGACGAACGCCGCCGGCACCATGTAGTCGGGCAGGTCGCGGCGCAGCCGGCCGGCCAGCTCGCCCGCCTCGGGCAGGCCCTCGGGGGTGGGCACCAGGTAGGCGACCAGCCGCTTGTCGCCCGGCCGGTCCTCGCGGGCGACCACCGCCGCCTGGGCGACGCCCGGGCAGCCCGCCAGGACAGCCTCGATCTCGCCGGGCTCGATCCGCAGGCCGCGCAGCTTGACCTGGTGGTCGGCGCGTCCGGCGAACTCCAGCGTGCCGCCCTCCCCGCCCCCGGCCATGGCACTCCCGGACGGACGCCACCAGGCCAGGTCACCGGTGCGGTACATCCGGCTCCCGGGCGGCCCGTAGGGGTCGGCGGTGAAGCGCTCCGCCGTCAGGCCGGGCCGGCCGAGGTAGCCCCGGGCCACGCCCACCCCGGCGAGGTACAGCTCGCCGACCAGGCCGGTCGGTACCGGCCGCAGGTGCTCGTCGAGCACGTAGGTGCGCATGTTCGCCATCGGGCCGCCGATCGGCACGGTCGCGGCGTGTTCGGGGAGGGTACGCACCGGATGGCAGGTGGCCAGGGTGGTTGCCTCGGTGGGCCCGTAGCCGTTGACCACCTCGATGCCGGGGCAGGCCGCCAGCACCCGGGCGGCGGCGGCCGGGGAGACCACGTCGCCGCCGGTCCACACCTCGCGCACCCCGGCGAGCAGGCCCGGGCGCTCCTCGGCGACCAGGCGGAACAGGCCGGCCGTCAGCCAGAGCGCGGTCACCCCGTGCGCGGCGATGGTGTGCTGGAGCAGGTCGAGGTCGAGCTGCTCGGGCGGTGCGACGACGATCCGGCCGCCGTTCAGCAGCGGCACCCACAGCTCGTAGGTCGAGAGGTCGAACGCCGTCGGGGAGTGCATCAGGACCCGCTCGTGTCCGCCGCCGCGGAATTCGGGGGTCAGTGCGTGGCCCACCACGTCCTGGTGGGTGACGGCCACGCCCTTCGGCCGGCCGGTCGAGCCGGAGGTGTACATGATGTACGCCAACTGTCCTGGTTCGCAGCGGACTTCGAGGCCGGACCGGTCAGGCTCCACCTGTTCCAGGGCGGTCATCACCTCCCGGGTGAGCACCAAAGCGGCCCCGCTCTCCCGCAGGATCAGGTCGATCCGGGAGGAGGGGAAGCGCGAGTCCAGGGGCACGTAGGCGCCGCCGGCCCTGACGATCGCCAGGATCGCCACGACCAGCTCCGCCGAGCGCTCCAGCAGCACCGCGACCGGTGTCTCCGGCCGTACGCCCTCGCGGACCAGTGCCCGTGCGAGCCGGTCGGACCGCCGGTCGAGCTCCCGGTAGGTCAGCTCGGCGGCGCCCGCCACGACGGCCACCGCGTCCGGGGTGGCCCGCACCTGGCGGGCGAACAACTCCGGCACGGCGGCGCGGGGAAGCTCGGCCGCCGTGTCGTTGAACCCGTACAGCAGGCGCTGGCGTTCGGCGTCGGACATGATGTCGATCCGGCTGATCGGCCGGTCCGGGTCGGCGACCGCCGCCCGCAGCAGCCGCGCCCAGCGGTCGAACAGCAGCTCCACGGTGGCCGGGTCGAAGAGGTCGGTGGCGAACTCCACCGCGCCGACCAGGCCGTCGGGGCTGGGGGCACCGCCGGCTCCGGGGCGGCCGTCCGGGCGGAACTGCTCGGCCAGGCTGAAGGTCAGGTCGACCCGGGACGTCCCGGTCGGTGCCGCCAGGTGGCCGGTCTCCAGCCCGGGCAGCCCGAACTCGCCCAGTGGCGCGTTCTGCAGCGCCAGCATGATCTGGAACAGCGGGTGGTGGGCCAGCGACCGCGCCGGGTTGACCACCTCGACCAGGTACTCGAACGGCACGTCCTGGTGGTCGTACGCGGTGAGCGCCTTCTGCCGGACCCTGCCGAGCAGGTCGGCGAAGCCGGGGTCGCCGCTCGTGTCGGTGCGCAGCACCAGGGTGTTCACGAAGAAGCCGACGAGCTCGTCCAGTGCCTGGTCGGTGCGCCCGGCGATCGGGCTGCCGATCGGGATGTCCGTACCGGCGCCGAGCCGGGTGAGCAGGGCGGCGAGGCCGGCCTGGAGCACCATGAACATGCTGGCGCCGCGCGCTGCGGCCAAGTCCCGCAGGTCCTGGTGCAGTTCGGCGTCCAGCCGGACCACCACCCGGCCGCCCCGCTGGGAGGCCACCGGCGGCCGAGGTCGGTCGGCGGGCAGCTGCAGCTGCTGCGGCACGCCGGTCAGCTCTCCCTTCCAGTAGGCCAGTTGCCGGGCGAACAGGCTGGCCGGGTCGGCCGCGTCGCCGAGCAGGTCGCGCTGCCACCGGGAGTAGTCGGCGTACTGCACCGGCAGCGGGGACCACTGCGGCTCCCCGCCCCGGCAGCGGGCCCCGTAGGCCGCGGCCAGGTCGCCGGCGAGCGGGCCCATGGACCAGCCGTCGGCGGCGATGTGGTGCACCACGACCAGCAGCGCGTGCCGGTCGGGGGCGAGCGCGTAGAGCTCCGCCCGGACCGGTGGCTCCGCCGCCAGGTCGAAGCCGCGCTGCGCCGTCTGTGCCAGCCGCTCGGCCAGTGCGCTCTCGTCGAGCTCGATCACCGGCAGGGCGGGCTGCGCGGCCGAGGCGTCCAGCACGACCTGGTACGGCACGCCGTCCGTCTCGCGGAAGACCGTCCGCAGGCTCTCGTGCCGGGCGATCACGTCCGCGAGCGCGGCGTGCAGGGCCAGGCGGTCCAGCTCGCCGGTCAGGCCCAGCGCGAGCGGCATGTTGTAGGTGGCGCTCGGCCCGTCCATCCGGTGCAGGAACCACAGGCGGCGCTGGGCGAAGGAGAGCGGCACCCGGTCGGGACGGGGCTGGGCGGTGAGCGCGGGCCGGGCCGTTCCGGAGCCGTCCAGGCGGGCCGCCAGGGCTGCCACGGTCGGGGTCTCGAACAGCGTCCGGACCTCCAGCTCGGCGCCGAGGGTGGCCCGGACCCGGGAGGCCAGCCGGGTCGCCAGCAGGGAGTGACCGCCCAGGTCGAAGAAGCTGTCCTCGACCCCGACCTGTGCCAGCCCGAGCACCTCGGCGAACAGCTCGGCGAGCAGCTGTTCCTGCGGGGTGCGCGGCGCCCGTCCGGCCGCGCCGGAGCCGAGGTCGGGGGCGGGCAGCGCGCGGCGGTCGAGCTTGCCGCTGGCCGTCAGCGGGAGCGCCTCCAGCGCCACGAACGCCGACGGGATCAGGTAGTCGGGGAGCCGTCCGCGCAGCCAGTCGCGGAGTTCACCGATGAGGGCGCCGGTGCCCCGGCTGCCGGTCGGACGGTTGGTCAGCATGGACAGCGCGGGCAGCACCCTGTCGGTGGCACCGGCGGGCCGGTACGGCTCGACAAGGGACCCCTGCCGGGCCTGCGGGTCCGCGAGGACGACGTCCAGGGTGTCGGCCGCGGTGGCCGACCAGGTGACACCCACCCAGCGGTCGAACTCCAGCCCGAGGGCGTGGAAGTCCTCCGGGTCGGGGAGGCCTGCCTCCTCCGGGCCGTGCAGCCGCTCCAGCAGCTCGGCGAGCGAGGCGTCCCCGGTCTGCAGGGCACGGGCCAGGGCGGCTTCCCGCGCCACCCGGCGGTTCGGCACCCCGGTGATCCGCAGCACCCCCTCGGGCGACTGCGCGAGCAGCTCGCGCAGCTCCGCCGCCGCGGCGACCTGCCGCCCCCACACCAGCTCGACGGACGGGCCCGGGGCCGCCGGGGCCACCGGCGGCCTGTGCAGCGTCACGTCGTAGCGGTAGCGGCTCAGTTCGTTGTGGTGCCGCCCGCGCTTGACCTCGACCACGACCGCACCGACCTCCGTGCACCGCTCCCGCAGGACGGTGAAGAAGTCCGGGTCGACCAGGAGTTCCTTCTCCACCCGCACGGACTGCTCGACCGCCCGGCGCACGGCCGCGAGGTCGGCGCCGTCGCCGGTCCGGTGCAGCTGGACGGCGGTGGCCAGCGGGCGCAGCAGGCGCAGGTTGCGGACGTCGCCGACGAAGAGCGCACCGCCGGGGGCGAGCAGCCCCATCAGCTTCTCGACCACGTCGGCGAGGTAGTCGGCGGACGGGAAGTACTGCACCACCGAGTTGATCACGATGGTGTCGAACTGCCCGGCCGGCAGTCCCTCGGTGTCGTGTGCCGGGCGGGTCTGCAGCACGACGCGGTCGGCCAGCTGCTCCTCCTCGGCGACCTGGGCGGCCAGGGCGTCGATGGCGGTGGCGGAGAAGTCGGTCGCCCAGTACGACTCGCAGTGCGGTGCGACCCGCGAGAGCAGCAGACCGGTGCCGACGCCCACCTCCAGCACCCGGCGCGGGCGCAGGGCCAGGATCCGGGCCACGGTGGCGTCGCGCCACTCCCGCATCTGCTCGACGGGGATCGGGCTGGTGTCGTAACTGCTGTTCCAGCCGACGAAGTTCTGGCCGAAGGCGGCTTCCTCGGGGGTGATGGGCAGGGCGTCGTAGATGTCCTGCCACTCGCCCACGTGGTCCGCTTCCAGGCCGTCGTCCCGACCGGTGGCCTGGTGCGGGACGACGTAGCCGATCAGCCGGTCGTCCTGGGCGAGGACGGCGGCCCGGGCGACGGCGGGGTGCTCGGCCAGGGCGGCCTCGACCTCGCCGGGCTCGACCCGGAAGCCGCGCACCTTCGCCTGGTCGTCGGCGCGGCCGACGTACTCCAGCTGGCCGTCGGCACGGAATCGGACCACGTCACCGGTGCGGTACATCCGCCCTCCCTGCCCGCCGTCGGGCTGGGGGCACCTCCCAGCCGCCAGGCTGGGGGCGAGGGGCCCGGCACCGGCCGGGCCGAACGGGCAGGCGACGAACCGTCCGGCCGTGAGCCCCGGCCGGTTCAGGTAGCCGCGGGCCAGGCCGGCCCCGGCGACGTACAGCTCTCCCGGCACGCCCGGCGGCACCGGCCGCAGGTGCTCGTCCAGGACGTACACCCGGGCATTGGCGATCGGGCGGCCGATGGAGGGCACACCGGATCCCGCCGGCAGCGGGTCGCTCATGGTCGCGCACACGGTGGTCTCGGTCGGGCCGTACGCGTTGATCATCCGACGCCCGGGGGCCCAGCGCTCCACCAGCTCCGGCGGGCACGCCTCACCGGCCACCACCAGCGTCGACACGGTCACCGAGCCCACCGGCACGGCGGCGAGGACGGACGGGGGCACGGTCACGTGCGTGACCGCGAGGCCCGGGTCGGTCAGCGCGGCGACCGGGTCGGCCGCCGGGGGCAGCACCAGGGTCGCGCCGCACAGCAGGGCGGTGCAGATCTCCGACACCGAGGCGTCGAAGCTGGGCGAGGCGAACTGGAGCACCCGGCTGTCGGCGTCGATCGCGAACCGCTCGATCTGCCCGGCGACCAGGCTCGCCACACCACTGTGGGCGACCACGACGCCCTTGGGGCGGCCCGTCGAGCCCGAGGTGTAGATCACGTAGGCCGGGTGCCGGACGTCCAGCGCGACCTGCGGATCGGTGTCCGGCCAGTCCCCCTCGACCACCGCCGCCGCGTCGTCGACCATCAGCGCCGGACGGGCGTCCGCCAGCATGAAGTCGATCCGCGACTGCGGGTACGCCGGATCCACCGGCAGGTACGCAGCCCCGGCCTTCAGCACGCCGAGGACGGCCACCACCGACTCCACCGACCGCGGCAGCGCCACCGCCACCAACTGCTCGGGGCCCACCCCCCGGGCGATCAGCGCATGCGCGAACCGGTTCGCCCGTTCATTCAGCTGACGATACGTCAGCTCTTCACCGTCGCGGACGAGGGCGACCGCCTCCGGGGTCGCCGCCACCTGGGCGGCGAAGGCCTGCGGCACCGGCACCGCGCCCACTTCGCGGGCGGTCGCGTTGCCCAGTTCCAGCAGGCGGTGCCGCTCGTCGGCGTCGAGCAGGTCGATCCCGCCGATCGGCTGCTCCGGGTCGGCGGTGACGGCCTCCAGCAGCAGCGTCCAGCGGCGGACGAGGGCCTCCACCGTCGAACGGTCGAACAGGTCGGTGGCGTACTCGACCGCGCCGACGATGCCGGCCGGGCTCCCGTCCGCACCGAACTGCTCGACCAGGCTCGCACCGAGGTCGAACTTGGCGGTTCCGGTGGCCACCGCGTAGGTGGCCACGTCCAGGCCGGGCAGCGAGAAGCGGCCCATCGGCGCGTTCTGCACGGCCAGGATGGTCTGGAACAGCGGGTGGTGCGACAGCGACCGGGACGGGTTCAGCGACTCCACCAGGTGCTCGAACGGCACGTCCTGGTGCGCGTACGCCGACAGCGCCGTCTCCCGCACCCGACCCAGCAGCTCCGCGAAACCCGGGTCACCGCTGGTGTCCGTCCGCAGCACCAGCGTGTTCACGAAGAACCCGACCTGGTCGTCGAGTGCCTCGTCGGTACGTCCCGCGATCGGACTCCCGATCGGGATGTCCGTCCCGGCGCCCAAGCGGGTGTACAACGCCGCCAGGGCCGCCTGCAGCACCATGAACAGACTGGTACCGGTGCTCCGCGCCAACTCGGTCAGTGCGGTGTGCAGTCCGGGGCTCAGTTCCAGGCCGACATGCCCCCCGCGCCAGCCGGTGACGGCCGGCCGCGGCCGGTCGGCGGGCAGCCGGAGCAGCTCCGGCAGGTCGGCCAACTGCCGCTTCCAGTAGGCGAGCTGCTCGGCGAACCGGCTCTGCGGGTCGGCGACGTCGCCGAGCAGGTCGCGCTGCCAGAGGGTGTAGTCGACGTACTGGACCGGCAGGTCCGGCCAGGCCGGCGGGTGGCCCTCGCTCCGGGCGGCGTACGCCTCGGCGAGGTCCCGTGCCAGCGGGCCGGTGGACCAGCCGTCGCCGGCGATGTGGTGCATGACCAGCAGGAGCACGTGCTCGCCCGGCGCGACGGCGAACAGCCGGGCCCGCAGCGGGGGTTCCGCCGCCAGGTCGAACGGCAGGCGGGCGAACTCGGCGAGCCGCTCGTGCAGTTCGGCCTGCGAAACCTCGGTCAGCGGAGCCCGGGGCCGGACCTCGGCCGGGTCCAGGACGCGCTGGCACGGGACACCGCCGACCTCCGGGAACACCGTCCGCAGGCTCTCGTGCCGGGCCACCACGTCGGCCAGCGCCTCCTCCAGCGACACCTGGTCGAGCGCGCCGGTCAGTTGCAGCGCCAGCGGGATGTGGTAGGTGGCGGCGCTGCCGTCCATCCGGTGCAGGAACCACAGGCGGCGCTGGGCGAAGGAGAGCGGTACCGTCTCCGGCCGCTCCTGCGTGGTCAGCGCCGGGCGGGCGTGGCCGGCCCCGGCCAACGCCTCGGCCAGCCCCGCGACGGTGGGCGCCTGGAAGAGCGCGCGCAGCCCGAGCTCCACGCCGAGCACCGAGCGCACCCGCGCGGCCAGCCGGGTGGCGAGCAGGGAGTGTCCGCCCAGGTCGAAGAAGTCCTCGTCGACCCCGACCCGTGGCAGGCCCAGCACCTCGGCGAACAGCTCGCACAGGATCTGCTCCTGCGGCGTGCGCGGCGCCCGGCCTGCCTCGGCCGAGCCGAGGTCGGGGGCGGGCAGCGCCGAGCGGTCCAGCTTGCCGTTGGGGGTCAGCGGCAGCACGCCGAGCACCACGAAGACCGTCGGCACCAGGTAGTCGGGCAGTCGGTCGCGCAGGTGGGCCGCCAGCTCCCCCGGCGTGAGCGGCCTGCCGGAACGGGCCGCCACATAGCCGACCAGCCGGTCGTCCCGCGCCACGACGGCGGCCTGGGCCACGGCGGGGTGCTCGGCCAACGCGGCCTCGACCTCAGCGAGTTCGACGCGGTACCCGCGCACCTTCACCTGGTCGTCGGCGCGGCCGACGTACTCCAGCTCTCCGTCGGCCCGCCGGCGGACCAGGTCACCGGTGCGGTACATCCTGGCGCCCGGAGGGCCGAACGGGGAGGCCGTGAACCGCCCGGCCGTCAGGCCCGGCCGGTCCAGGTAGCCGCGGGCCAGACCGGGGCCGGCGACGTACAACTCCCCCGCCACACCCGGCGGCACGATGCGGAGCCGCTCGTCGAGCACGTACGCCCGGAAGCCGGCGACCGGTCGCCCGATCGGCGGCACACCGGCCCCCGGGGACAGCGGGTCGCTCATGGTCGCGCACACGGTGGTCTCGGTCGGGCCGTACGCGTTGATCATCCGACGCCCGGGCGCCCAGCGCTCCACCAGCTCCGGCGGGCACGCCTCACCCGCCACCACGAGGGTGGTGACCGTGACGTCGGCGGTGTCCAGGGCGGCCAGGGCCGAGGGCGGCAGCGTCACATGGGTGAGGTCGAGCCGGTGGTCCGTCAGGGCCTCCAGCGGGGCCCCGGCCGGGGCCAGGACGAGGGCGGCGCCGGTGAGCAGGGCGCTGCAGAGGTCCCAGAAGGACGCGTCGAAGCTGGGCGAGGCGAACTGCAGCACCCGGCTGCCGGGCGCCACGCCGAGCCGCTCGACCTGCGCGGCCACCAGAGCGGACACGCCGGTGTGGCTCACCACGACGCCCTTGGGGCGGCCCGTCGAGCCCGAGGTGTAGATCACGTAGGCCGGGTGCCGGACGTCCAGCGCGACCTGCGGATCGGTGTCCGGCCAGTCCCCCTCGACCACCGTCGCCGGATCGTCAACCATCAGCGCCGGACGGGCGTCCGCCAGCATGAAGTCGATCCGCGACTGCGGGTACGCCGGATCCACCGGCAGGTACGCAGCCCCGGCCTTCAGCACGCCGAGGACGGCCACCACCGACTCCACCGACCGCGGCAGCGCCACCGCCACCAACTGCTCGGGGCCCACCCCCCGGGCGATCAGCGCATGCGCGAACCGGTTCGCCCGTTCATTCAGCTGACGATACGTCAGCTCCTCACTGTCGCGGACCAGCGCGACCGCGTCCGGCGTCGCCGCCACCCGCGCCGCGAACAGCTCCGGCAGGCTCGCCCCGGCCGCCCCGGCCTCGACGGCGGGCAGCAGCTCGCGGCGCTCCTCGGCGGACAGCAGGTCGATCCCGCCGATCGGCCGGTCGGGCGCGGCGGCGACCGCGGCCAGCAGCCTGGTCCAGCGGGCGGTCAGGGCCTCGATCGTCGGACGGTCGAACAAATCGGTGCTGTACTCGACCGCACCGCTGAGCCCGGCCGGCGCGCCGTCGGGCCCGTGCTCCTCCGCGAACCCGAAGGTCAGGTCGAGCCTGGCCGTCCCGGTGAGCACGCTCACCCCGGAGACCTGGAGACCCGGCAGCTCGAAGTCCCCACCCGGCGCGTTCTGCACGACCAACCCGGTCTGGTACAGCGGGTGGTGGGACAGCGAACGGGACGGGTTCAGCGCCTCCACCAGGTGCTCGAACGGCACGTCCTGGTGCGCGTACGCCGACAGCGCCGTCTCCCGCACCCGACCCAGCAGCTCGGTGAAGCTCGGATCACCACTCGTGTCCGTCCGCAGCACCAGCGTGTTGATGAAGAACCCGACCAGGTCGTCCAGTGCCTCGTCGGTTCGCCCCGCGATCGGGCTCCCGATCGCGATGTCCGTCCCCGCGCCCAGCCGGGTGTAGAGCGCGGCGAGCGCGGCCTGCAGCACCATGAACAGGGTCGCACCCGAGCGGCGCGCCAACTCCACGAGGGCGGAGTGCAGTTCGGCGTCGATCCGGAGTTCCAGCAGGTTGCCGCCGTACGACATGGTGGCCGGGCGCGGCCGGTCGGCGGGCAGCTGCAGCTGCTCGGGCAGCCCCGCCAGCGCCTGCTTCCAGTAGGCGACCTGGCACGCGAACACGCTGTCGGCATCGTGCTCGTCGCCCAGGATCTCGTGCTGCCACACGGTGTAGTCGCCGTAGGTCACCGGCAGCGGCGGCCAGGCCGGCACCCCGCCGCCCCGCCGGGCGGTGTAGGCGGTGGCCAGGTCACGGGCCAGCGGGCCCATGGACCAGCCGTCCCCGACGATGTGGTGCATCACCAGGAGCAGCACGTGCTCGTCCGGTGCGAGCGCGAACAGCTCGGCCCGCAGCGGTACTTCCGACGTCAGGTCGAAGCCGCGCACTGCCACCTCGCGCAGCAGGGCGGGCACCTCCGCCGCGCCGGCCGCGCGTACGGTCAGCGGGACGGCCACCTCGGCGCTGTCCCGGACCCGCTGGTACGGGACTCCGCCGGTGTGCGGGAAGACCGTGCGCAGGGTCTCGTGCCGGGCCACCACGTCCGCGAGGGCGGCCCCCAGCGCGGCCCGGTCGAGGTCGCCGGACAGTCGTAGGGCCAGCGGCATGTGGTAGGTGGCGCTCGGCGCCCCGAACTGCTGGAGGAACCAGAGCCGGCGCTGGGCGAACGACAGCGGCATCGGTTCGCGGCGGGGCCGGGGCACCAGGGCCTGCCGGGCGGCGCCGGCGTCGTGCAGCCCGGCCGCCAGTCCGGCGGGTGTCGGGGTGCGGAACAGGCCGCGCAGCTCCAGCTCGACCCCGAGGGTCGCCCGGACCCGCGAGACCAGCCGGGTGGCGAGCAGGGAGTGCCCGCCCAGCGCGAAGAAGTCCTCGTCGACCCCGGCCTGCGGCAGGCCCAGCACCTCGGCGAACAGCTCGCACAGGATCTGCTCCTGCGGCGTGCGCGGCGCCCGGCCACCGGCGGTCGTGCCCGGCTCCGGCGCGGGCAGCGCCGCCCGGTCCAGCTTCCCGTTCGGCGTCAGCGGCAGTGCGTCCAGCAGCACGAAGGCGGACGGCACCAGGTAGTCCGGCACCCGGTCGCGCAGGTACGCCGCCAGCGCCGCCGCGGTCGCCTCGCTCCCGGCCAGGGGGACGACGTACGCGACGATCCGGTCCTCGCGGGCGAGTACGGCCACCTGGGCGACGCCCGGGTGCGCGGTCAGCTCGGCCTCGATCTCGCCCGGCTCGACCCGGAACCCGCGGACCTTCACCTGGTGGTCGACCCGGCCGGCGAACTCCAGCTCCCGGTCGGCCCGCCAGCGGACCAGGTCGCCGGTGCGGTACATCCGGGTACCCGAAGGGCCGAACGGGTCGGCCACGAAGCGTCCGGCGCTGAGCCCGGGCCGGTTCAGGTAGCCGCGAGCCAGGCCCGTTCCGGCCAGGTAGAGCTCGCCCAGCACGCCGGGGGCGACCGGTCGCAGGGCCGAATCCAGCACGTACACCCGGCAGTTGTCGACCGGCCGGCCGATCGGTACCGGCAGCGGGCAGTCGGCCGGGTCGGCCGGCAGCGGGTAGGCGGTGATCACGTGGGTCTCGGCGGGCCCGTAGTGGTTGTGCAGCACCCGGCCCGGCCGGCGTGCCCCGAAGCGGCGCACGGCACCGCCGAGGCGCATCGCCTCGCCGGCCTGGGCGACCAGCCGCAGGGCCGGCAGCTCCAGCCCGGCCTCCTCGGCGGCCCCGGCCAGGGCCTCGACCACCAGGTTGGGGGCGAACAGCTCCTCCACCCGGTGCCGGTCCAGCCAGTGCGCGAACAGCTCGGCGCTGCGGCGCTGCTCCTCCGTCGGCACGACCAGGGTCTTGCCGTACAGCAGCGCGGAGAGCGTCTCCTGCACCGAGACGTCGAAGCTGATCGCGGTGAACTGCGCGGTGCGCGTGCCGGGTTCGCCGCCGACGGCCTCGTGGTGCCAGGCCAGCAGGTTCAGCAGCCCTGCGGCGGGCATCACCACGGCCTTGGGCCGGCCGGTGGAGCCGGAGGTGTAGATCACGTAGGCCGGGTGCCGCGCGTCCACGGCGACGGCCGGGTCGGTCTCCGGCAGGTCCCCGTCCGGTGCGACGGCCGCGAGGTCGTCGAGCACCACGGCCGGGCGCGCGTCCTCCAGCATGTAGGCGATGCGGGCGGCCGGGTAGTCCGGGTCGACCGGCAGGTACGCCGCGCCGGTCTTGAGCACCGCGAGGACGGCGACCGCCAGTTCGGCGGAGCGCGGCAGCCGCAGAGCGACGACCTGCTCCGGCCCGGCCCCGCGCGCGATCAGCGCGTGGGCCAGGCGGTTGGCCCGGCGGTTCAGCTCGCGGTAGGTCAGCACGGTGTCCTCGAACAGCACCGCCGGGGCCTCGGGGGTCGCCCGGACCTGCGCCTCGAACAGCGCCGGCAGGCTCGTGCCGCCGGCCGGGCGGGCGGTGTCGTTGCGGGCGACCAGCAGCTCGTGCCGCTCCTCGGCGGTGAGGACGTCGATCCGGCTCAGCGGCCGGTCCGGCTCGGCGACCACCGCCGCCAGCAGCCGCAGCCACCGGTCGACCAGCGCCTCCACCGTGGCGGGGTCGAACAGGTCGGTGCTGTACTCGACCCGCCCGACGATGCCCTCGGCCGGCCCGCCGGTGCCGCCGCGCTCCAGCAGGTGGATGCCGAGGTCGAACATCGCCGTCGGCGTCCGCACCAGGACGATCTCGCCGGCCAGACCGGTCAGCGCGAACTCGGTGCGGGGCACGTTCTGCAACGCGAGCAGCACCTGGAAGAGCGGCTGCCGGGCGAGCGACCGGGACGGGTTGAGGGCCTCGACGACGTGCTCGAACGGCAGGTCCTGGTGGGCGTACGCGCCGAGCGCGCCCTCCCGGACCCGGACCAGCAGCTCGGTGAAGGACGGGTCGCCGGCGGTGTCCGTGCGGAGCACCAGGGTGTTGACGAAGAACCCGACGAGGTCGTCCAGCGCCTGGTCGGTCCGGCCGGCGATCAGGCTGCCGACCGGGATGTCGGTGCCCGCGCCGAGCTTGTCCAGCAGTGACGCCAGGGCGGCCTGCAGCACCATGTAGACGCTCGCGCCGTGCTCCCGGCCCAGCCGGACCAGCCCGGCGTGCAACTCGGCGTCCATTTCGATCGCGAGGTGGCCGCCGGCGTGGGAGGGGGTCGCGGGCCGGTGGCGGTCGGCGGGGAGCGGGATCTGCTCCGGCAGGTCCGCCAGCGTCCGGGTCCAGTAGTCCACCTGACGGGCGAACAGGCTGTCCCGGTCGGCGGCGTCGCCGAGCAGCCGGTCCTGCCACAGGGTGTAGTCGGCGTACTGCACCGGCAGCGGCGCCCAGTGCGGCTCCTCACCCCGGCAGCGGGCCGCGTACGCGGTGGCCAGGTCGGCGGCCAGCGGGCCCAGCGACCAGCCGTCGCCGGCGATGTGGTGCATCACCAGCAGCAGCACGTGCTCGTCCGCCCGGAGCTCGAACACCTCGGCGCGCAGCGGCGGTTCGACGGCGAGGTCGAATCCGCGCACCGCTGCCGCCGTCAGCAGGTCCGGCAGGGCCGGCTCGTCGGCCGGGGTGGGCGACAGCCTCGGGCGCGCCTCTCCGGCGGCCAGCACCTGCTGGTGGGGCACGCCGTCCGTGGCCGGGAAGACCGTGCGCAGGGTCTCGTGCCGGTCGACGACGTCGCCCAGCGCCGCCTCCAGGGCCGCCAGGTCCAGCGGTCCCGAGAGCCGCCACGCGAGCGGCATGTTGTAGACGGAGTCGGCGCCCTCCAGCTGGCGCAGGAACCACAGCCGCCGCTGGGCGGAGGACAGCGGCACCCCGACCCCCACGGGCCGCTCCGCCCGCTCCAGGGCGAGCCGGGCCCGGTCCGCGCCGCCCAGTGCGGCGGCCAGCCCGGCCACGGTCGGGCTGCGGAACAGGGTGTGCAGCGGCAGCTCCACGCCCAGGGTCGCGCGGATCCGGGCCACCAGCCGGGTGGCCAGCAGGGAGTGCCCGCCGAGGTCGAAGAAGTCGTCGTCGGCGCCGACCCCGGTGAGGCCCAGCACCTCGGCGAACAGCCCGGCGAGCACGTGTTCCTCGGGAGTGTGCGGTGCCCGGCCGGTCCCCGTCACGGTGGACTCGGGCTCGGGCAGGGCGCGCCGGTCCAGCTTGCCGCTGGCGTTCAGCGGCAGGGCGTCGAGGGAGACGAACGCGGCCGGCACCATGTAGTCCGGCAGCCGCTCGCGCAGGTGCGCCCGCAGGTCCTCCGGCCGGAGCTCCGCACCGGTGGCGGGCACCAGGTAGGCGACCAGACGGGAGTCCCGGTCCCGGTCCTGCCGGACGATCACGGCGGCCCGGGCGACCTGCGGGTGTTCCGCCAGTACCGCCTCGATCTCACCGAGTTCGATCCGGAAGCCGCGGATCTTGACCTGGTCGTCGGTACGGCCGAGGAACTCCAGGTTCCCCTCCGGGTTCCAGCGCACCAGGTCGCCGGTGCGGTACATCCTGGAGCCGGCCGTACCGAACGGGTCCGCCACGAACCGCCCGGCGGTCAGACCCGGCCGGTTCAGATAGCCGCGTGCCAGCCCGACGCCGGCGATGTACAGCTCACCCGGCACACCGGCCGGCAGCGGCCGCAGGGCGCCGTCGAGCACGTGCAGCCGGACACCGTCGAGCGGTCGGCCGATCACCGGGTGCGGGCTGGACCCCAGCGACGCGACGACCGAGTCCACCGTGCACTCGGCCGGCCCGTAGTAGTTGAGGGAGAACACCTCGTCGGCCGCCCGCAGCTGCTCCCACAGTCGTTCCGGAACGGGCTCCCCGCCCAGACCGACCATCGAAGGGCGCCAGCGCGGGTGCTCCAACAGGCCGTGCTCGACGAGGACCTGCAAGTAGGACGGGGTGCCGCCGACAGTGTGCAGCCCGACCCGCGCGGCGTACGCGAGGTAGGCGTCCGGGTCGGTCCAGGTCGCCTCGTCCAGGACGTGCAGCTCGTGGCCCGCGTACAGGGCGAACAGCTGGTCGCAGGAGGCGTCGAACGACACGGACGTGGTCAGCCCCACCCGCATCCGCTCCCCCGTGCGGAACATCAGCGGCCGCTGGTTGGCGAACAGGTTGGCCAGTCCGCCGTGCGTCGCCACCACGCCCTTGGGCTTGCCGGTGGAGCCGGAGGTGTAGATGACGTAGGCGGGGTGGCCCGGATCGACGGCCACGGCGGGGTCCGTCACGGGGCATGCCGCCACCAGGGCAGCCGTCTCCGGGTCGTCGGTCACCAGCCGGCCGGCGGGGCCGTCCGGCAGTCGGCCCCGGGTACGGGCGTCGGTCACCACCAGGACCGGCCGGGCGTCGTCCAGCATGTACCCGATCCGGGCGGCCGGGTACTCCGGGTCGACCGGGACGTACGCCGCGCCGGTCTTCAGCACCGCGAGGATCGCGACCACCAGTCCGGCCGACCTCGGCAGGGCCACCGCCACCAGCCGCTCCGGCCCCGCGCCCCGCGCGATCAGCGCGTGGGCCAGCCGGTTCGCCCGCGCGTCCAGCTCGGCGTACGTCAGTGACGCCTCCGGCCCCACCAGGGCGACGGCGTCCGGGGTCGCAGCCACCTGGGCCCGGAACAGCTCGGGCAGCGCGGCGGTGAAGGGCCGGGCCGCCGGCCCGGTGCCCAGCGCCGTCAGCTCGGCGTGCTCCTCGGCGGTGAGCAGGCCGAGCCGGCTGAGCCGCCGCCGCGGGTCGGCGGTCACGGCGCGGAGCAGCCGCTCCCACCGGCCGATCATCGTCTCGACGGTGGCCGGGTCGTAGAGGTCGCTGGTGTACTCGACGAAAACGTCGATCCCCGCCGGGGTGGGGGCACCTCCCGGGCCGCCAGGCCCGGGCGGACCGTCCTGCGCGTGCCGTTCCGCCACGGTGAAGATCAGGTCGAGCTTGGCGGTGGTCGACGCCGACGGCACGTCCTCGACGCGCAGGCCGGGCAGCGTGAAGTCGGCCAGGGGTGCGTTCTGCAGCACCAGCATGACCTGGAACAGCGGGTGGTGCGACAGCGACCGGGACGGGTTCAGGACCTCGACCAGGTACTCGAACGGCAGGTCCTGGTTGGCGTACCCGGCCAGCGCGGTGTCCCGGACCCGGCCCAGCAGCTCGGCGAAGGTCGGATCGCCCGAGGTGTCGGTGCGGAACACCAGGGTGTTGACGAAGTAGCCGACCAGGTCGTCCTGCGCCTGGTCGGTCCGGCCGGCGACCGGGCTGCCGACGGGGATGTCGTCGCCCGCGCCGAGCTTGCTCAGCAGCGCCGCCAACCCGGCCTGCAGCACCATGAACAGACTGGTCCCGTGCGCGCGGGCCAGCTCGCGCAGACCGCGGTGCAGCTCGGCGTCCAGCCCGGCACGCACGGAACCGCCCCGGTGCGAGGCGACCGCCGGGCGGGGCCGGTCGGCGGGCAGCTGGATCCGCTCCGGCAGACCGGCCAGCGCCCGCGTCCAGTGGTCCGCCTGGCCGGCGAACAGGCTGCCCGAGTCGGTGGAGTCGCCGAGCAGTTCGTGCTGCCACAGGGTGTGGTCGGCGTACTGGACGGGCAGTGGCGCCCACTGCGGCTCACTGCCTCGGCAGCGCGCCGCGTAGGCGGCGGTCAGGTCCCGCGTGAGCGGGCCCAGCGACCAGCCGTCACCGGCGATGTGGTGCAGCACCACCTGGAGCACGTGCTCGTCCGGGGCCGGCTCGAACAGCTCGACCCGCAGCGGCAGATCGACGGCCAGGTCGAACGGGCGGTCCTTCGCCCTCGCCATGTCGCCGGGCAGCCCGTCCTCGGTGGTGCGGCTCACCAGCAGCCGGGGGCGGCCCGCCACGGCGTCCAGCACCTGCTGGTGCGGCACGCCGTCCACCGCAGGGAAGACGGTGCGCAGGCTCTCGTGCCGGGCCACCACGTCCGCCAGGGCGGCTTCCAGGGCCGGCCGGTCCAGGTATCCGGACAGCCGCCAGGCCAGCGAGATGTGGTAGTTCGCGCTGGCGCCCTCCAGCTGGTGCAGGAACCAGAGCCGCCGCTGCGCGAACGACAGCGGGATCGTCCCGGGGCGCTCGCGCCGTACCAGGGCCGGCTGCGCCGGACCGGCCGCCACCAGGGCGGCGGCCAGGCCGGCCGGCGTCGGCGCCTCGAACAGGGTGCGCAGCGGCATCTCCACGCCGAGCGTCGCGCGGATCCGGGCGGCCAGGCGGGTGGCGAGCAGGGAGTGCCCGCCCAGGTCGAAGAAGCCGTCCTCGACGCCGGCCGACGCGACGCCCAGGACCTCGGCGAACAGCTCGCAGAGGATCTGCTCCTGCGGGGTGCGCGGTGCGCGGCCGGTGGCCGCCGGGGCGAGGTCGGGAGCGGGCAGGGCGCGGTGGTCCAGCTTGCCGTTGGCGGTCAGCGGCAGCGCGTCCAGGGTGACGAACGCCGACGGCACCATGTGCTCCGGCAGCCGCTCGCGCAGGTGCGCGCGCAGATCGGCCGGGCGCGGTGCGGCGCCCGTGGCCGGCACCAGGTACGCGACCAGCCGGGTGTCGTCGGCCCGGTCCTGCCGGGCCAGGACGGCGACCTGGGCGGCGCCGGGGTGCGCGGCGAGCGCCGCCTCGATCTCGCCGAGCTCGATCCGGAAGCCGCGCACCTTCACCTGCTGGTCGGCCCGGCCGACGTAGCGCAGATCACCTCCGGCGTCCCGGCGCACGACGTCGCCGCTGCGGTACATCCGCGATCCGGCCGGTCCGAACGGGTCCGCCACGAACCGCCCGGCGGTCAGGCCGGGTCGGTTCAGGTAGCCGCGTGCCAGGCCGGGGCCGGCGACGTACAGCTCGCCGGGCACGCCCGGGGCCACCGGTCGCAGGCCGGCGTCGAGCACGTACGTCCGCAGGTCCGGGAGGGCCGTGCCGACCTGGCCGGCGGCGGCGGTGGAGCGGTCGAGCGCCGCGTACGTGACGTGCACGGTGGTCTCGGTGATGCCGTACATGTTGACCAGGCGCGGCGCGTCCTCGGGGTGCCGCTGGTACCAGGGGGCCAGCCGGGCGTGTTCCAGCGCCTCGCCGCCGAACACCACCGTGCGCAGGGCGAGTTCGAGCGGGTGCTCGGCGTCCGCCTGCATCAGCTGGTAGAAGGCGGACGGCGTCTGGTTGAGCACCGTCACCCGCTCGCGGGCGAGGAGTTCCAGGAACCGGTGGGGCGAGCGGCTGGTCTCGTGGTCCACGACGACCAGCCGGCCGCCGTGCAGCAGCGGGCCCCACAGCTCCCACACCGAGAAGTCGAAGGCGTAGGAGTGGAAGAGGGTCCAGACGTCCCCGGCGGAGAAGCCGAACTGGGCCCGGGTGGTGTCGAACAGGCGCACCACGTTGTGGTGCGGGACCACCACGCCCTTGGGGTTGCCGGTCGACCCGGAGGTGTGGATGACGTAGGCCGCGTGGCCGGGGTCGACCGCGACCCCCGGGTCGGTGTCCGGCTGTCCGTCCAGGTCGGCGGTGTCCAGCAGCAGCCGCTCCAGCCTTTCTGCTCCCGGCAGTTCGCCGGTCCGGCCCGTCGTCACGAGCAGCGACGGCCGGGTGTCCTGGAGCAGGTAGGCGATCCGGGCGGCCGGGTACTGCGGGTCCACCGGCACGTACGCGGCGCCGGCCTTCAGCACCGCGAGGACGGCCACGACCAGCTCGGCCGAGCGCGGCAGGGCCAGTGCCACCAGCTGCTCCGGGCCGACGCCCCGGGCGATCAGGGCGTGCGCGAGCCGGTTGGCGCGGGCGTTCAACTCGCCGTACGTCAGGGTGACTTCGCCGTCCGTGAGGGCGGCTGCGGCCGGGTCGGCCCGGACCTGCCGCTCGAACAGCGCGGTCAGGCCGCTCTCCGGCTGCTCCTCGCCCCGGTCGGTGCCGGCCGGGAGCAGTGCGCGGATCTCGTCGGCGGACAGCACGTCCACCCGGCCGATCCGCCGGCCGGGGTCGGCGGCGACGGCCCGCAGCAGCCGCAGCCACCGGTCGACGATCCCCGCCACGGTGGCCTCGTCGAACAGGTCGGTGCTGTACTCCACCAGGCCCGACAGCCCGTCCCCGTCGGGCTGTTCGGCCAGGACGAAGGTCAGGTCGCACTTGGCCGTCCCGGTGGGGACGAGGTCGGTGGCCACCCGCAGCCGCGGCAGGTCGAGGCTGCCGAGCGGCGCGTTCTGCAGGGCGAGCATGGTCTGGAACAGGGGGTGGTGCGCCAGTGTGCGGGTCGGGTTCAGTGCCTCCACCAGGTGCTCGAACGGCACGTCCTGGTGCCCGTACGCGGAGAGCGCGTCGCCGCGCACCCGGCCCAGCAGCTCGGTGAACGACGGGTCGCCGGACAGGTCGGTGCGCAGCACCAGGGTGTTGACGAAGAAGCCGACCAGGTCGTCCAGGGCCTCGTCGGTGCGGCCGGCGATCGGCGTGCCGATCGGGACGTCGCTGCCCGCGCCGAGCTTGCCCAGCAGGGCGGCCAGTCCGGCCTGGAGCACCATGAAGAGGCTGGCGCCGCCGTCCCGGGCGAGCGCGCGCAGGCCCTGGTGCAGGTCGGCGTCGATCCGCATCGGCAGCTGGGCGCCCCGGTAGGACATCGCGGCCGGCCGGGGCCGGTCGAACGGCAGCTCGATCTGCTCGGGCAGGTCCGCCAGCTTCTCCCGCCAGTAGGCGAGTTGGCCGCTCACGAGGCTGCCCGGGTCCGCGCCGTCGCCGAGCAGCTCCTGCTGCCAGAGGGCGTAGTCGGCGTACTGGACCGGCAGCGGATCCCACTGCGGCTTGCCGCCGCCGGCGCGGGCCGCGTAGGCGGTCGTCAGATCCCGCAGGAGCGGCCCCGCCGACCAGCCGTCACCGGCGATGTGGTGCAGCACCAGCAGCAGCACGTGCTCCTCGGTGCCGAGCCGGAACAGCTCGGCGCGCAGCGGCGGCTCGTCGGAGAGTTCGAAGCCGTACCGTGCCGCCTCCGCCAGCAGGCCTGGCAGGTCGCGCTCGCCGGCCTCGGTCACCCGCAGCCGGGGCCGGGCCGCGTCGGGGTCGAGCACCCGCTGGCACGGCACGCCGTCGACCACCGGGAAGACGGTGCGCAGGCTCTCGTGCCGTTCGGCCACGTCCGCCAGGGCGGCTTCCAGCGCCCGTTCGTCCAGCTCGCCGGACAGCCGCAGGGTCAGCGGGATGTTGTAGGTGGCGCTCGGGCCGTCCATCCGGTGCAGGAACCAGAGCCGGCGTTGTGCGAAGGACAGCGGGACGGTCCCGGGCCGCTCGCGCCGCCCCAGCGGCGGGCGCGCCCGGCCCGCGACGTCCACCGCCGACGCCAGTCCGGCCACCGTCGGCGCGTCGAACAGGTCGCGCAGCCGCAGCTCCACCCCCAGCACCGACCGGGCCCGGGCGACCAGCCGGGTGGCCAGCAGGGAGTGCCCGCCCAGGTCGAAGAAGCTGTCGTCCGCGCCGACCTCCGGCACGCCGAGTACGTCGGCGAACAGGCCGGTGAGCAGGTGCTCGGTCGCGGTGCGGGGGGTGCGTCCCGGTGCGGTGTGCTGCCGTTCGGGGGCCGGCAGGGCGCGCCGGTCGAGCTTGCCGTTCGGGGTCAGCGGCATGGCGTCGAGCAGCACGAAGGCGGACGGCACCATGTGCGCGGGCAGCCGGCCCTGCAGGTGTTCGCGCAGGGCGGCGCCGGCCACCGTGGCACCGGGTGCGGCTACGGCGTAGGCGACCAGCCGGGGCTCCCCCTCGGTGCGCAGCACGACGGCGGCCCGGGCGATCTGCGGGTGCTCGGCGAGGACGGCCTCGATCTCGCCGGGCTCCACCCGGAAGCCGCGGATCTTGACCTGGTCGTCGGTGCGGCCGAGGAACTCCAGGTTGCCCTCCGGGTTCCAGCGTGCCAGGTCGCCGGTGCGGTACATCCTGGACCCGGCCGCGCCGGACGGGTCCGCCACGAACCGCCCGGCGGTCAGCCCCGACCGGTTCAGGTAGCCGCGGGCGAGGGACGGGCCGGCGATGTACAGCTCACCCGGCACACCGGCCGGCAGCGGCCGCAGGGCGCCGTCGAGCACGTACAGCCGGGCGTTGGTGGCGGGCCGGCCGATGACCGGGCGCGTGCTCGAACCCACGGACGCGATCACGGGGTTGACGGTGCACTCGGACGGTCCGTAGAGGTTGAGGCAGGACACCCCGTCGGCCGCCCGCAGGTCCGCCCACAGCTGCTCGGGGACAGCCTCGCCGCCTGCCGCGACCAGCGCCGGGCGCCGGCCGCGGTGGCCCAGCAGCCCGTGGGCGACGAGGACCTGAAGGTAGGACGGGGTCGCTTCGACGTAGTCCAGCCGGCAGCGCGCCGCGTAGTCGACGAAGGCCGCGGGGTCGGTCCAGGTCGCGTGGTCCAGGACGTGCAGCTCGTGGCCCGCGAACAGGGCGAGCAGCTGGTTCCAGGAGGCGTCGAAGGACACCGAGGTGGTGAGGGCCACCCGGAGCCGCTGCCGGTCCCCGAGCACTGCCCGGAAGTGCACCTGGCGGAGGTCGGTGAGCAGGTTGAGCAGGCCGCCGTGGGTCGGCGCCACGCCCTTGGGCCGACCGGTGGAGCCGGAGGTGTAGATGACGTAGGCCGGGTGCCCCGGATCGACGGCCACCGCCGGGTCGTCCGCCGGGCAGCCCGCCAGCAGGGCGGCCGTCTCCGGGGTGTCGAGCACCAGCCGGTCGGCGCGGCCGCCGGCGGGCAGGCGGTCCCCGCTGAGGGAGTCGGTGACCACCAGGGCCGGACGGGCGTCGTCGAGCAGGTGGGCGGTCCGGGCGGCCGGGTACTCGGGGTCGACCGGGACGTACGCCGCTCCGGTCTTCAGTACCGCCAGGATGGCCACGACGAGCTCGGCGGACCTCGGCAGGGCCACCGCCACCAGCCGCTCCGGCCCCGCGCCGCGGGCGATCAGGGCGTGGGCCAGCCGGTTGGCCCGCGCGTCCAGTTCGGCGTACGTCAGCGAGACGTCCCCGCAGACCAGCGCGAGGAGGTCCGGAGTCGCCCGCACGTGCTCCCGGAACAGCTCCGGCAGGCTCGTGGCCGGTGCCGCCGCCACCGGCCCGTTGCCGAGGGCCGCCAGCTCGCGGTGCTCCCCGGCCGTGAGCAGGTCGATCCGGCCCACCGCCTCGTCCGGGTCGCAGTGCGCCACCGCGTCGAGGAGGGCGAGCAGCCGCTGCTGGTGGCCGGCGAGGTCGTCGTCGCCGTACGCCTGCGGCGCGCCGTGGAGCCGGAGGAGCGGGGGGTTGCCGTCGCGGTAGTCGAAGACCCAGACGGCGAGGTCGGTGGTCGACCCGGACACGAAGTGGTGCACGGAGGCGGGGTGCCCGGCGAAGTCCGGCCTGGAGTTGAAGGCCATGATGTTGACGATCAGCGGGAACGCCGTGCCGATGCTGCCGGGCGCGCCGAGGTCCCGCAGCAGGTCCTCACTGCGGTAGCGCTCGTGCGCGACGGCCGCGTCGACCTCCTGCGCCACCTGGGTCAGGAGCTCGCTCCACCGCATGTCCGGCCGCACGGTCAGCCGCAACGGCACCACGTTGGACACCGTGCCGGGCACCGACATCAGGTCGCGGTCGGCGCCCCGACGGGCGGTGACGGGCATGGCGAGCACCACGTCCTGGGTGCCGCTCAGCCGGTGGGCGTAGAGCGCGGTCGCCGCGATCACCACCCGGGACCACCGGACACCGGCCCGTTCCGCCGCCGCGCGCAGCGCCTCGGGGCTCCGCAGCTCCAGCTCCTCGGCCAGGCGCAGGGCGCGGTGCGGGTCGGTCGCGGAGCCGTCGCTGATCCGGGTCGGGGCGGGCAGGCCGGCCAGGCGCTCGGTCCAGTGGGCGCGGTCGGCGGTGAAGGCCGCCGACTCGCGGTAGGCGGTGTCGCTGTCGACCAGGTCCCGCAGGGAACCGAAGGGGGACGGCGGAATCGCCCTGTCCTCGGCCAGTGCCGAGTACACGTCGCCGACCCGCTGCCTGACCAGGGAGCTGCTGATCGCGTCCAGCACCACGTGGTGGTAGTTCAGGTACCAGAGGAACCCGGTCGGCGACAGCCGGATCAGCGCGTGACCGAACAGCGGGTCGCGTGCGAGGTCCAGCGGGCGCAGCAGGTCCCGCTCCATCCACTCCATGGCCGCCGCACGGGGTTCGCTCTCCGCGCTGAGGTCCAGGTGCGCCGGCGCCCAGTCCCAGGTGCTGCGGAGGATCTGGCGCGGCCCTTCGCCGTCGTCCACGAACGTCACGTGCAGGGCGTCGACCTCGTCGACCACCCGGCGCAGCGCGGTCTCGAACAGCTCCGGGTCCACCGGCCCGTGGATCTCCAGGCACTCACCGACGCGATAGCCCGGGATCGCCGTGCGGGAGCGCTGCTCGGCGAACCAGATCTCGCGCTGGGCGGCCGTCAGGGGAAGGACGTCGCCGTCGCGACGGGACATGGGGGTACCTCCAGAAGTGTGGGCGGGCGTGGTTCGCCGGGCGCGCCGAACCACGCCGACCGCGGTGGTGTCACGCGGTCGGCGAGGTGGCGCGGGTACGGCGGTCAGGCGGCGAGTTCGCCGGCCTGGAGCTGCCAGAGGGACGCGTAGAGGCCGCGTCGGGCGACGAGTTCGTCGTGGGTGCCCTGTTCGGCGACGATGCCGCCCTTGTCCATGACGTAGATCCGGTCGGCGTGACGGACGGTGGAGAGCCGGTGGGCGATGATGACCATCGTCCGGTCGGCCGCGAAGCCGCGGAGCGTGCGTTGGATGGCGGCTTCGGTCTCGTTGTCCACGGCGGAGGTGGCCTCGTCCAGGATCACGACCGGCGCGTCCTTGAGGATCGCCCGTGCCAGGGCGATCCGCTGACGCTGACCGCCCGAGAGTGCGGCTCCGCGTTCGCCGATCAGTGTGCCGTAGCCGTCCGGCAGCGCCGCGATGAAGGTGTGCGCCTCGGCCATCGTGGCGGCCTCGGCCACCGCCTCGTCGGAGGCGCCGAAGCTGCCGTAGCGGATGTTGTCGGCGATGCTGCCGTCGAAGAGGAACGGGTCCTGGGCGACGAACCCGATGGCGTGGCGCAGGTCGCGGCGGGGCAGGTCGCGCACGTTCCGGCCGTCGAGCAGCACGCTGCCGGAGTCCGCGTCCTGGAACCGCATCAGCAGCTTGGCGACGGTGGTCTTGCCGGAGCCGGTGGCGCCGACGAGGGCGGTGGTCCGCCCGGCGGGGATGGTGAGCGAGAGGTCGTCGAGCGTCGACGGCCGGCCGGGGTAGGCGAAGGTCACCCCGTCGAGGACGATCTCGCCCTGGACCTTCTCCACGTCGAGCTGCCCGCCGGTGCCGTCGGTCTCGACGGGCAGGGCCCGCAGCCGCTGGACCCGGTCGTAGGCGGCGAGGGTGCGCTGGTACTGGTCGACGATGCCGCCGAGGCGGTTCATCCGGAACAGCACCATCTGGGGCAGTCCGATCAGCGGGCTGAACACCTCGAAGCGCAGCGTGCCGTTGAGCACCGAGCGGCCGCCGATCAGCAGGGTGCCGGCCATCGAGGCGGTGGTGCAGGCCCGGACGGTCTCGGCGTGGCGGATCGTGCTCCGGTCGGTCTGCCGGTTGCTCTCCCGGACCGCCTCGCTCAACCCGTCGATGCGCATCGCCTCGTAGTCCTCGGTGCAGAAGCCCTTGACGGTGGCACCGGCTTCCAGCGTGTTGACCAGTTGGCTGTGCAGCCTGGCCCGGTTCTCGCCGGCGACGGCGTAGTCGGCGGCGGCCTTGTCCTGGTGGCGGAGGGACAGCCAGGCGATGACCGGGATGGGCAGGAACGCGATCCAGGCGATCTGCGGGGCCAGCAGCAGGAACGCCGGCACCAGGAGGGCGATGCTGGTTCCCAGGTGCAGCACGTCGTTGGCCGAGTTGGTGAAGAAGGCGGCCAGCTGGCCGACGTCCTCGGTGAGCGCGCCGGCCACCCGGCTGGTGCGCTCGCCCTCCAGGTGCCGCAGTTCGAGGTGCTGCACGTGGGCGTACGTCCGGCTGCGCCAGTCGTGCTCGATGTCCTGGCCGAGTCCGCGCCAGTGGAGGTTCGACGCGTACGACAGGCCCGCCACGGCGGCGCAGGCGACCGCCACCAGTCCTGCCAGTCCCCACAGTTGGGCGGAGGCGGTGGTCAGTCCGAGGCTGACGAGCGGTGCGGCCCGGCCCTTGATGAGGACGAGTCCCGTCCAGCCGAGGAAGGTGCCGAGCGCCATCTCCGAGACCTGGCACGCGACCGAGAGCGCGGTGGCGCGGTAGAGCCGTTTGCGGTGCGGTCCGACGATCTCCAGCAGGGGATGCCGTCCGGCTCCGGTCCCGGCGAGGTCCCGGGTCGCGTCGGCCGATCTGCGCCAGGCCTCCCGGACGACGGCCCCGGTCGCCACCGCGACCCCGCCCAGTGCCACCAGTTGCCTGCTGATCGCCGACCCGCGGATCAGTGCGATGCCGGCCGCCACCCCGCCGCCCACGGCGAGGACGGGGCGCACGGCGAGGCCGCGCTCCGGACGTGCGGCCGGACGTGCGGCCGGTTCGGCGGCCGGGCGGCCCGGCGCCGTGCGGCTGGTCCTGGCCGGCCCCTGGGCCACCAGGACGACCGCCCGCCGCATGATCCGGCCGATGTCCGCCGTGGCCACCCGCGCGTCGTGCCGGACGAGGACGCCACCGGTGACCGGGTTGGCCCGGGCCTCGGTGATCCCGGGGACGCGGAGCAGGGCCGCGGCAAGGACTTCGGCCGCCCGGGGCCGGCCGAGGACCAGCTTGACGTCCCAGCGCTGGCGGCCCGGAATGACCGAGCGCGGGCTCGCGTCCAGATCCACGGAGCGGAATCCGGCTGCAGCACCCAGCAGAGATGGCATGTGTACGATCACCTGTTTTGCAGAGGCCATGGAAACCGTCGGACATATGACGGAAAACTGCGGCGGAACGGGAATGACGGAAAGCGGGTCGTGCGGCGGGCCTTCGGCAGGCCGCCGCCCGGGAACACTCCTCCAGGAGGACCGGAATGCGCCCGGGCGGCGTCCGGAACCGGCGGACGGACCGTCAGTGCGACCGACCGGCCGTGGTCCCGGCGGTCGCCCGGATCTTGGCGGACCTCGCCTCGCCCTCGGTGCGGCCGGCGGCCTCACCCTTCTCGCCGTTCGGGGTGCCCTTCTCGCCGTTCGAGGCGTCACGCCCGGCGGCGGCCCGCTGGCCGTCACCCGCATGGGATCCGGCGTCACCGGCGACGATCTGAGCCGCCATCACGTCGGCGGCCACCTCGGTGGCGAGATCGTGGATGTTCTCTCCGGCCTCTTGGGCCGCCTTCTTCACCTCGAGGACGAGGCCGACGGACGTCTTGACGACGCCGCGAACCAACGGCTTGATGAGGCGCTTGGCCAGTGGCGCAAGGACGAGGCCGATCAGGAAGGGCGGTACGACGGGCGGCATGATGCTCCATCCTCTCTACGCATACGTATGACAGGGAACCCGGCCACTGGGAAAGCCGGGAGCAGCTCACAGCCGGGCAGTCGGAAGCATTCCACCTGGAAATCCTGGATTCACCTAGCGAACCGGATTTCCGGCCGTCAGCATCCCCCCGCCCGATCCTTGGGAAACCGTACTCGAACCAAGACCTTCGGAGCCAAACGGCCCCTTGGACTTCACCCACACGAGTGCTCTTCGGTTTCCCGCTGTACGTGAACGTTCAGCATTCGTACCAACCGCTTGAATTACAGTCCTACTTTCAGAATTCCCCATCTGTTCCGAGCTCTCGCGCCACCCTCCGACGCAGGGCGGGAAACGGCAGCGCGCCGCCTCCCAGCACCGCCTCGTGGAAGGCCCTCACCGTGAACCCGGCTCCCAGGTCCGCCTCGGCACGCGCCCGCAACCGGACGAACTCCAGGTAGCCCGCACGGTAGGAGAGCGCCTGCCCGGGCAGGTCCGTCGAGTACCGCAGCAGGTCGGAGTCGATCTGGGCGTCCGCCTCGGTGGAGTTGGCGCGCATGAAGTCCCGGGCCTGCGCGAGGCTCATCGTCCCGAGGTTGAGCCCGGTGTCCACGACGAGCCGCTGTGCGGTGAACCGCTCCTGCGCGAGGCGCCCGTACGCGTCCCACGGGTCGTCGTAGAGCCCCATCTCCCAGCCGAGCCCCGCCGCGTACTCGGCCCAGCCCTCGCTGAACGCACCGAACTCGGCTGCCTCACGACGCAGTTGCGGGAGTGATCGGTCCTCCGCCTGCCGGGCGAGGTGGAAGTGGTGCCCCGGCGCCAGCTCGTGGTAGATCAGGGAGGCCGAGCCGATCAGCGACCGCTCCTCCAGGCCCGATCCGTTGTAGCGGTAGCGCCCGGCCGGACTCGCCGCAGTGGGCAGCTCGTAGTACCCGAAGGTCATCCCGGACTCCAGCGCCCGGTCCAGCCGGGCCAGTCCGTACGGCGCGGCCGGCACGGTGGCGAACCAGCGCGGCAGCAGCGGGGCCAGCCGGTCGAGATGGCCGCGGAACCGGGCCTCGACCTCCTCGGGCGTCCGGGCGTACAGCCGGGGCTCGGTCCTGAGCCGGTCGTGGAATTCGGCCTCGGAGCCCCGGAAGCCCAGGGCCGCGCGCACCTCCCGCATCCGCCCGGCCAGTTCGCCGCACTGGTCGCGGCCGAGCCCGTGGAGCAGCTCGGGCGCGACGTCGCCACCGGTGCCGGTCCGGACGAAGTCCCGGTACGCCTCCTCGCCGCCCTCGTAGCGCGCCCAGCCGACCTCCTGCGGCGCCTCCCCCCGGTAGGCCGGGTCGTCGACGACAGCCAGCAGCCGGTCGAAGGCCGGCGCCAACTCGGTCTCCGCCAGCCGCCGCACGCCGTCCCGGAGGCGGCCGCGCCCGGCCTGCCCCAACCCGCCGGTCCGGTCGTCGGCGACCGTCACCCGGCGCACCGCGGCGGACCGCAGACCCTCGACGGTGGCCCGCACCCCGGCCAGGGCCGGGGCGGGCACCCGGAAGCCGCGCGCGGCCTGTCCGACCACCTTGTCGCCGACGGAGCGGACCACCCGTGCCAGTTCGCGCACCAGCGTCAGGTACCGCTCGACGTCGGCCGGTTCGGCGAAGCCGAAGGGGCACAGGACCGCGTCGAGGTACAGCGACAGCGGGAACAGCCGGTACGGCGTGACGACGGGCGTCAGCCAGTACCACCGGCGGGCCCGGAGCTCCTGCTCGGCCAGCGCCGTGAGGACGGCCGCGGTGTCGGTGTCGGCGCCGGACATCCCCGCGCCGTCGAGCACCCGCACCCGGTCCAGCACCTCGGCGGCGAACCGTGCCCGCTCCTCGGCCTCGGCCAGCGACGCCCCCGGCAGCGTCTCGACCGGAAGCCCCTGACGGACTCGCAGCAGCGGGTCCCGCTCCAGCAGAAACGCCCAGTAGCGATCCGCCAGGTGACGGACTTCGTGGCCCGGTTCGTTCGTCCTCATGCCGACATCCTGGCCATGACGGACCACCGGGGCGGCCGGTCGGCGGCGCGCAGGGCCCGACACCGCTCGAAAGAGTGAATCAGGAACGCCACCCCCGTGCTCCCCCACCGCCCAGGGCAAGGCGACGGTCAATTCCATTCACTCGAACGATCCTTCGCCGCAGTCGAGTTGACTCGGCACGGGTGATGCCCGGTGGCACCATGACGGCATGCTCCGCCGCCCCCTGCCGGCCGCCCTGCCGGCCGCCGTGACCGCTGCGGCCCTCGCGCTGAGCGGCTGCGACGCCGCCCCGTCCTCGACGACCACGCCCGTGGTGGACCGCGGGACCGTCCGGATCGCGGCGGCGAGTGAGACGCCGAGCTTCGACCCGTACTCCGCGTTCGGCGCCGCCCAGGCCCGCTACGCCTACGACTCACTGGTCAACCTCGCCCCCGACGGCGCCGTGGTCAGCGGCCTGGCCTCGTCCTGGCAGGCCACGACCACCACGGCGGTCTTCACCCTCCGCCCGGGCGTCACCTGCTCGGACGGCACTCCCCTCACCGCCTCGGCGGTGGCCCGGGCGCTCAGCTACGCGGGCGACCCGGCCAACCAGCTCGCCGGCGCCCGGACCGTCCTCCCGAACGTCCCGTTCACCGCGACGGCCGACGACGCGGCGGGCACGGTGTCGGCGGCCACCGCTGCCCCCTTCCCGTTCCTCACCCGCACCCTCGGCCTGCTGCCGATCGTCTGCCCCGCCGGACTCGACCGGCCCCAGGCCCTGGACCGCTCGTCCCAGGGCACCGGCCCCTACGTCCTGACCCGCTACTCCCCCGGCGGACCGTACGAGTTCACCGTCCGCGACGGGTACGCCTGGGGCCCGGACGGTGCGACCACGGCGGCGCCCGGCCTGCCGGCCCGCATCGTCCTCTCGGTGGTGCCCCAGGCCTCCACCGCGGCGAACCTGCTGCTCACCGGCGGCGTCGAGATCGCGAACGTGAACGGGCCCGACCGCGCCCGGCTCACCGGCCACGGCCTGGCCACCACCGACGTGGCGACCGTGGTCGGGCTGACCTTCTTCAACCAGCGGCCCGGCCGGCCCCTGGCCGACCCGCAGGTGCGCCGGGCCCTGGTCGCCGCCCTCGACCGCCAGGGGCTCGCCAACGTCGCCGTCGGCGGCACCGGCCGGCCCGCCGCCGGCTTCGGCGCCGAGGGCTCGGTCTGCCACACCGCTCTCCCCGCCGACCCGCCCTCGCGGGACGCCGCCGAGGCGCTGCGCACCGCCGGCTGGACCCGTACCGGCGCCGGTCCGCTCACCAGGGACGGCCGGGCCCTGCGCCTGCGCCTGATCACCAGCCCCGACCTCGGCCCGACCCTGCCGTCCGTGGCCGAGCTGATGGCCCGGCAGTGGACGGCGCTCGGCGCGCAGGTCGACCTGGTCACCGAGGGCCTGCCCGCGCTCGTCAACGCCATGTACCGGAGCGGTGAGTTCGACGTGGTGGTCGGCACCTCGCCGGGCTTCGCCCTGCCGGTCGGCTTCGTCCCGTTCTTCTCCGGCCCGGCCCCCGCCGAGGGCCTCAACTTCGCGGGGGTGGCCAACCCCGAGTACGACGCGCTGGTCTCCCAGGCGCTCCAGGAGACCGACACGGCCGGGTGCGCCACCTGGAACCGGGCCGCGGCCGCCCTCCTCCGCTCGGCCGACGGCCTGCCGATCGCCGACGGGCTGAGCGGCGTGTACGGCCACCGCACCACCTTCGCCACGACCTTCGGCGGTCAGATCGTCCCCACCAGCATCCGCCTCCACCAGTGACCGGGGGATCCACCGTGCCCGTACCCCAGCTGCTGCGGCACCCCTGGACGGCGTTCCTCGGCCGCCGCACCGCCCGGCTGCTCCTCTCCCTCGGGGTCGTGCTCACCGCGTCGTTCGCGATGATCCGCCTCGTCCCCGGCGACCCGGTCCGGGCCGCGCTCGGTGTCGACGCCGCCCCCGACCTGGTGGCGGCCCGCAGACACGGCCTCGGGCTCGACACGCCCTTCCTGACCCAGTACCGGCACTACCTCGACGGGCTGCTGCACGGCGACCTCGGCACCTCGCTGGTCACCGGCACGCCGGTCGCGGAACTGGTCCGCACCCGGCTGCCGGCCACCCTGGAGATCGCCGGCCTCGCCTTCCTCGTCACGCTGGCGGTCGCCCTGCCCGGTGGCCTGCTGGCCGCCCTCCGCACCCGCGACGGACGGCACCCCCGCACCGAGCTGGCGTTCACGGCGGTCACCGCCGGCCTGGTCGGGGTGCCGGACTTCGTCCTCGCCACCGGCCTCACCGCGCTGCTGGCCGTCGGCCTCCAGTTGCTCCCGGTGGCCGGTGCGGCGGGCGCCGGGTCGTTCGTGCTGCCGGTCCTCGCGCTCTCCCTCGCGCCCACCGCCGTCCTGCTGCGCATCGTCCGGGTGGAGGCGCTGAAGGTCCTGGGCGAGGACTACCTGCGCACCGCCCGCGCGAAGCGGCTGTCCCCCGCCCGCCGCTGCCTGGTGCACGCCGGGCCGAACACGGCGACCGCCGCGCTCACCGTCGCCGGAAGCCTGCTGCCCGCCCTGATCGCCGGCACGGTGCTGGTCGAGAAGGTCTTCGCCTGGCCCGGCATCGGTTCGGCCATGGCGCAGTCCGTGGTCGCGCAGGACTACCCGGTCGTCCAGGCGATGGTGCTGGTGCTGGGGACGACCGTGCTGCTCGCGGGCCTCCTGGTCGACGTGCTGCTGGCCGTGCTGGACCCCCGTTCGACGATCCGGGAGATGTGACCGTGCCCCGTCCGCCCGCCCGCCGGCGCTCGCCCCTGGCCTGGGTCACGGCAACCATGCTGGCGTCGCTGATCGTGCTCGCGCTGGTCGGCCCGCTCGTCGGGGGCGCCGCGGCCGAGCTCCCGGACCTCGCCGCGGTACTCCAGGGGCCCTCCCCGGCCCACCCGTTCGGCACCGACAACCTCGGCCGGGACGTCCTCTCCCGGGTCCTGGCGGCCACCCGGGCCTCCCTGGTGCCGGCGCTGACCGCCGTCCTGCTCGGCGCGGGCGCGGGCGTCCTGCTCGGGGCGTCCACCGCCGTGGTCGGCCCGCGCGCCCGCCGGCTGCTCGCCGGGCTGATCAACCTCCTGCTCGCCTTCCCGGCGCTGCTGGTCGCGATGTTCCTCGCGGTCGTGTTCGGCGCGGGCGCCGCCGGGGCGGTGCTCGCCCTCGCCGTCGCGGGCGTCCCCGGATTCGCCCGGCTCGCCCAGACCCTCGCCGCCGGCGTGGCGGGCACCGACCACCTGGCCGCGGCGAGGGTCCTCGGCCTGCGCCGGCACCGCCTGCTGTGGCGGCACGTCCTGCCCAACATCGCCGAACCGCTGCTGCTGAGCACGACCACGGCGGCGGGCACCGCCCTCGTCGCGCTCTCCGGGCTGAGCTTCCTCGGCCTGGGGGTCCAGCCGCCCGGGTACGACTGGGGTCAGCTGCTCAACCAGGGGCTCGACCGCATCTACGCCGAGCCGTTGCCCGCCCTCGCCCCCGGCCTGGCCGTCCTCTACGCGGCCCTGACCTTCCAACTGCTCGGCGAAGTCCTCGCCGGTGGCGTCGCCCGGCGCGGCCCGGCGACGCGCACACCCGCGCCGCCGCCGCTCCCGTGCGGGCCCGCCGAGGACGGCCTGGTGCTCCAGGTCGAGGACCTCCACGTCGAACTCCCCACTCCGGACGGCGTGGTGCGGCCGGTGCGCGGGGTGAGCCTCGCCCTGCGGCCGGGCGAGATCGTCGCTCTCGTCGGCGAGTCGGGCTCGGGCAAGTCGCTCACCGCGCTCGCGATCGCCGATCTGCTCCCGGCGGACGCCCAGGTGTCGCGGCGCACCCTGCGACTGCTCGGCGCCGACTTCGGCGCCATGACACCGAAGGAGCGGGACCGCCATCTCGCCACCGGCCTCGCGATGGTCTTCCAGAACCCGGCCTCGGCGCTCAACCCGTCCCTGCGGGTGGCCACTCAGCTCACCGAGACCGTCCGGGCGCATCGCGGCGCGCGGCGCGCACAGGCCGCGTGGGAGGCCGCCGACGCCCTGCGCCGGGTCGGGCTCCCGCCGGCGCTGCTGAGCTCGCGCCCCCACCAGCTCTCCGGCGGCCAGCGCCAGCGGGTGATGATCGCGTCCGCGCTCATGGTGCGGCCCGGCCTGATCATCGCCGACGAGCCGACCACGGCGCTCGACGTCACCGTGCAGCGGCAGATCACCGGGCTGCTCTCCGGGATCCGGCGGGACACCTCCGCCGCGATCCTGTTCATCACCCACGACGTGGCTCTGGCCGGCGAGTTCTGCGACCGCGTGCTGGTGATGTACGCGGGCACCGTCGTCGAGACCCTGCCCGCCGACCGCCTCGCCGACGGCGCCCGGCACCCCTACACCCGGGCCCTGGTCGAATCGGTCCCGGATCTCGGCGCGGACCGCGACCGGCCGCTGCCGACGGTGGGGGGTGCACCTCCCGACCCGCTCGCGCCCCCGCCGGGGTGCCCGTTCGAGCCCCGCTGCCCGCACCGCCGGGCTCACTGCGCCGAGCAGGCCCCGCCGATGGAGGGCCTCGACGCCGGCCACCGGGTCGCGTGCTGGTACCCGGTGCCGGTCGCGGCGGGCCCGGCGACGGCGGTGGCGTCATGACCACCCTTCAGGTGGCCGGCCTCACCGTCCGCCACCCAGGCCGGCCCGGCTGCGGCGCCGCCGTGGACGGCGTCTCGCTGCAGATCCCGTCCGGCACCACGCTCGGACTCGTGGGCGAGTCCGGCTCCGGGAAGTCGAGCCTGGCCCGCGCGATCGTCGGCCTCACCCCCGTGCACGGCGGCCGGGTCCTGCTCGACGGCCAGGAGGTCCGCGTCCGCACCGTCCGGGACCGGCGCCGGCTCGGCCGCCAGGTCCAGGTCGTCCTCCAGGACCCGGACACCGCGCTGGACCCGCGGATGACGGTCCGCCGGACGCTCGTCGAAGCCGCCACCGTCTTCCACCGGCTCGACCGGGCCGCCCGCGCCGCGCGCGTCACCGAGCTGCTCGGCCTCGTCGGCCTGGACCCGCTGCTCGCCGACCGCCTGCCGGGGCGGCTGTCCGGCGGGCAGCGCCAACGGGTCGCCATCGCCCGCGCCCTGGCCGTCGGACCCGGCCTGCTGATCGCCGACGAGATCACCTCGGCGCTCGACGTCTCGGTGCAGGCCGCCGTCCTCAACACGATCCGCGAACTCCAGCGGCGGCTCGGCCTGTCCATGCTGTTCATCGGCCACAACCTGCCCGCGGTCTGCCACGTCTCCGACGCGGTGGCGGTCATGCGGCACGGCCGGATCGTCGAGACCGCCCCCACCGGCGCCCTCCTGCGCACGCCTCAGCACCCCTACACCCGGACTCTGCTGGCCGCCGTGCCGAGCCTGCGCACGCCCCCGGCCGACGGGAGGCCGTCGTGACCACCGGCCGGCCGGACGCGGTGGTGGTCGGCGCCGGGGTGATCGGCACCGCCATCGCCCTCGAACTCGCGCGCACCGGGCGGCAGGTGGTCGTCGTGGACAAGGCGGGCGCCGCGGGGCACGGCTCCACCAGCGCCTCCAGTGCGATCGTCCGGTTCAACTACTCCACCTTCGACGGTGTCGCCACGGCCTGGGAGGCGCAGCACCTGTGGACGTCCTGGCGCGAGCATCTGCGGCTCACCGGCAGCCGCCCGATCGCCGCCTTCCACCGCACCGGTGCCGTGCTGCTGGACAGCCCCGCCGCCGTACCGTCCGAGGTCGCCGCCCTGTTCGACCGCGCCGGTGTCCCGTACGAGCGGTGGGACGCTCCGACCCTGCGCGAGCGCGTCCCGGGGATCGACCCCGGCCGGTACTGGCCGCCGAGACCGGTGGACGACGACGCCTTCTTCGACAGCCCGGCCGGTGAGCTCGGCGCCCTGTTCACCCCGGACGCCGGGTTCGTCGACGACCCGCAGCTCGCCGCCCAGAACCTGGCGGACGCGGCGGGGCGGCTGGGCGCGCGCTTCCTGTTCCACCGCCGCGTGGTGGCGGTGGACCGGCAGGCCGGCCGGGTGACGGGCCTCCGCCTCGCGGACGGCGCACGGATCGCCGCACCGGTCGTGGTCAACGCCGCCGGTCCGTGGTCGGGCGGCCTCAACCGGCTGGCGGGGGTCGGGGGCGACTTCTCGGTCGGCGTGCGCCCGCTGCGCGAGGAGGTCCACCAGGTCGCCGCACCGGGCGGCCGCGCCGGCGCCCCCGGCCCGGTGGTCGCCGACCTCGACCTGGGCACCTACCTGCGGGGCACCGTCGGCGGCCACCTCCTCGTCGGCAGCACCGAGCCGGAGTGCGACCCGCCGGAGTGGGTCGACGATCCGGACGATGCCTCCCCCCGCCCGACCGCCCACCGCTTCCGGGCCCAGGTGACCCGGGCCGCGCGCCGCTTCCCGGCGATCGGCGTCCCGAACCGGCCGCTCGGGGTCGCGGGGGTGTACGACGTCGCCGACGACTGGACCCCGATCTACGACCGCACCGCCCTCGACGGCTACTACGTCGCCATGGGCACCAGCGGCAACCAGTTCAAGAACGCGCCGCTGGTGGGCCGCTTCCTCGCGGCCCTGATCGACCGGGTCGAGGCCGGCCACGACCACGACGGCGATCCGGTCCGCCACCGCTGCGAACACACCGGAAACGTGGTGGACCTGGGCGCCTTCTCCCGCCGGCGCCCGGTCCGGGCCGGCTCCGCACGGACGGTCATGGGCTGACCGCACGCAGTTCCCGCACCAGGTCCGCGACCACGCCGGCCACGAACCCGGGCGCCTCGTGCGGGAAGTCGTGCCCGGTCCCCTCCGGCGTGTGCACCAGCCGCGAGGTCGTCGACGCCGCCAGGTAGCGGACCCTGGTCCGGAGGTAGAAGCGGCTGATCCGCTCGGCCTCGGCCGGATCCCGGGCCCCGGCCAGCACGGCCTCACCGCCGATGAGATCCCGCGGTATCACCAGCACCAACGGCAGGTCACCGAGATCCCCGTCGTACACCACGGTCTCCCAGCCCACCGCGGCCAGCCCGGACGGCGACAGCTCGGCGAAGGCCGACGCGGCGGCGCAGCCCTGCCCGGCCCGCCCACCGGGGTCGCGGTGGGCGCCGAACAGCTGCCGCAGCGACATCAGCAGGAAGCCGCGACGCATCCCCGCGAGCTGCGGGCTGATCGGTGCGAAGGCGATCACCTCCAGGGGGGTCGGATCCAGCAGGACGAGCCCGGCCACCAGATCCGGCCGGCGCCTGGCCGCGTTCGCGACCAGCAACCCGCCGAAGGAGTGCCCGACGAAAACGAAGGGCCCCCGCTCCCCCGCTCCCTCCAACGCGGCCAGGAGTTCCTCCGCCTCGCCCGCCGTCGTCCTCGGGAACGGCCCGACGTCGCTCCACCCCGAACCGAACCGGTCGACCAGCACCGAACGGGTCCGGGCCGCCAGCATCGTGTGCAGCTCCCGTAACTCCGCACCGGGGGCGTGCCCGCCGGGCATCCAGACCACCGTCGGCCCGCCCCCGGCGTCGCCCTCGGCGAGGACGTGCATCTGGTGGCCGCCCACGTCGACCAGCCGGCCCGGCGGAGGGCTCTCCCGCCGCTCGCGGGCCACCAGCACCAGGTGCCGGACGGCTCCGACCGCCAGCAGCACACCGACAGCCATCAGCAGGCCACCGAGCGCCACCGCCCAGGCCACCCCCACCCCGACCAGCCCGCCGCCCACCGCCGTCACCAGCACCGCGACCGGCACCCCGAGCCAGTCCCGGCTGAGCGCTGCGAGCAGGGAGTTCGCCATCCGTCCGTCCCGTCGCATCGGACCTCCGCAACGGCATTCGAAAACCGGTCCCTGCCAGTGTCATCCGCGCGTCCCCCCGGCACAACGCCGGGCCGGGCCGCCGGTAGTCGTCCGAGGACGCACCGCACATGATCCGGCCGAATGCGGTTGCCACCGGTCACCCGGGCCCGCCGCGTCAGCTGTCCGGAAGGTGCGGGGCGGCTCCGGCCGTTCACGGACGGGTGAACTCCCCGCCCGCGGCTGGCCCGCCGGCCGCCCCGCACGCCAGCATGGCTGGCATGACCACCACGTACCCCCGAGCCGAGCGGGCCGCCCAGGCCCGCGAGGCCGGAGCCCAGCTCGCCGCCGCCGGAATCGACGGGGTGGTGTTCGGCTGGGTCGACAACGCCGGGCTCACCCGGGTGAAGTCCGTTCCGCTCGCCCAGCTCGAACACTCCGCCGAGTACGGTGTCGGCGCCGTACCGTACTTCGACGTCGCCCTGGTGGACGACTCCTTCACGAGTACGCCCTCGAACACCGGCCCGGTCGGCGACCTGCGGCTCGTCCCCGACCTCGACCGGCTCACCCCGCTCGCCGCCCAGCCCGGCTGGGCCTGGGCCCCGGCCGACCGCTACGCCCAGGACGGCACCCCGCACCCCGGCTGCCAGCGCCACTTCGCCCGCCGGGTCACCGAGGCCGTCGAGCGGCGCGGGCTCTCGGTGCGGGCCGGGATCGAGATCGAGTGGGTGGTGGCCGACGCCGCGGGCGCCCCCGCGACGGTCGCCCCCGCGTACGGCATGACCCGCTTCGTCGAGCACTCCGACTACCTGCGGGAGGTGCTGCGCGCCCTCACCGCCCAGGGGTTGGCCGTGCTCCAGCTCCACCCCGAGTACGCCGCAGGGCAGTTCGAGGTCTCGGTCGCCGCCGAGGGGCCGGTCGAGGCGGCCGACACCACGATGCTGGTGCGCCACACCGTCCGGGCCGTCTCCGCCCGGCACGGGCTGCGGGTCTCGTTCGCGCCGGTCTTCACCGAGGGCTCGGTCGGCAACGGCGGCCACCTGCACCTCAGCCTCTGGCGAGCGGGGCTGAACCTCGGGCACGGCGGCCCCGGCCGCCACGGGCTGCACCCCGAGGCCGAGCAGTTCCTCGCGGGCGTACTGGCCGAGCTGCCCGCCCTGCTCGCCCTCGGCGCGCCCGGCGTCGCCTCCTACCTGCGGCTGGTCCCCTCCCACTTCGCCGGGGCCTACCGCTGCTGGGGCCTGGAGAACCGTGAGGCGGCCCTGCGCCTGATCACCGGCTCCACCGCCGGGCAGGCCAACGCCGAGGTCAAGTGCTTCGACGCCACCGCCAACCCGTACCTGGCGATCGGCGGCGTGCTCGCCGCCGGACTCGCCGGCCTGGACGCCGGCCTGCCCCTCCCGCCCGAGACCACGAGCGACCCCGCCGCCCTCGACGCCGCCGAGCGCCTCCCGGCGAACCTGCCGGAGGCGGTCGACGCGTACGAGAAGTCCGACCCGCTGCGGCAGGCACTCGGCCCCGAGCTGTTCGAGACCGTGCTGGCCGTCCGGCGGGCGGAGGCGGAGCTGTTCGCGATGCACACGGACGCGGAGGTCATCGAGGCCGTCCGCTGGCGCTACTGACGGCCCGTCGGTTCCCGAGGGTGGGGAACGGCGGAGCGCGACGGGGCCTGGGCGTCCGCGTCAGCCCGTGACAGCCCCGAGCGAGGACCCGACGGCCGGTTGGGCACCCGGGAGCCCGAGTGGCTTCGCCATGTAGAGGGCCTCGGCGCCGTAGCTCGCGGGCAACCCGATCTCGGGCCGGGCGCGGAAGCCCGACCGGCTCCACAGCACGTGCGAGCCGCGGACGGCGACGAGGGAGACGGTCCGGTGGCCGGATTGCCGGGCGGTCCGCTCCAGCTCCCGCAGCATCCGGCCGGCCAGACCCTGGCCCCGCAGCCCCTCGGCGATGACCACGTCGTGGACGTGCATGTTGGTCGGCCGCGTGCTCCCGCCACCGGCGTCCCCGCTGCGGCCGGGGTCCTCGCTGCGGCTGAGGTCAGGGCAGCGGAACAGCGGGTACGGCAGGGCGAGCAGGTAGCCGCCCAGGCTGCCCGCCTGCGCCAGCACGAAGCAGGTCGAGGGCGAGGCTCGGTGCCGGGACCGCAGCGCCTCGCGGCCCTCGGACAGGCCGTCGGCGGCGTACGCGCGTTCCTCCAGCGCGACCAGCTCGTCCCAGTCCTCCTCCCGGAGCAGCCGGATCCGGGTCTCGCTCATGCGTCCCCTCCGGCCGGAGCCGGGCCGCCGACGCAGGTGTACGGCAGCGGCGCGAAGCCGTTGAACCCCCGGGTGGCGTAGGCGGCGGCGTACGCGCCGCAGGAGTGGACCCACACCGGGTCACCGGAGGCGATCGCGCGCGGGACGGGTACCAGGCCGTCCTCCTGGGCGTACGCGTCGTCGCTGTCACAGGTCGGACCGGCCACGACGGCGCTGACGAGTTGCCCGCCGGGGTGGGTCGGGAACTCCAGCCGGTACTGCAACTGGTCCATCTCGTACAGGCCGTTGAACTTTCCGCAGCTCAGGTAGAGCCAGTCCTCGCGGGTGCCGTCGAGCCGGTGGCGGGAGGAGAGCCGCGCCACGTGGGCGCGGATCGCGCCGTGGTCCGCGACCAGGTGGCGGCCGGGCTCCATCAGGAAGTCCAACGGACCGGCGTTGACGGCGCGCAACCGTTCCATGCCCTCCCGGATCACCACGAACATCTTGTCCAACGGCGGTTCCAGCAGCCGGCCGTGCCGGTCGAGGACGCCGAGCGCGGGCAGCCCGCCCCCGAGGTTGATCCGGTACGGGGTGATGCCGATCGGGTCGAGCGCCTCCAGGACGGCGGCCAGCGAGTCGACGGCCGCGACCCAGGCCTCGGTGGTCATCTGCTGGGAACCCACGTGCACCGACAGGCCGGAGGGCACCAGCCCGGCGGCCCGGGCGGCGCCGAGCACCCGCACGGCGTCCTCGGGCGAGCAGCCGAACTTGCGGCTCAGGCCCCACAGCGCCCCCTCGCCGGTGGTCGCGATCCGGCAGAACACCCTTGATCCGGGGGCGTGTTCGGCGATCGCGGCGATGTCCTGCGGACAGTCGGTGGCGAAGTCGCGGATGCCCAGCCGGTAGGCCTCGGCGATGTTGCGGTCCGACTTGACGGTGTTGCCGTAGTGGATCAGCTCGGGTGCCACGCCGGTGCGCAGCGCCTGGGCGATCTCCTGCGGGCCGGCCGCGTCGAAGCCGGAGCCGAGCGCGGCGAGGTGGCCGAGCACCTCGTCCACCGGACAGGCCTTGATCGCGAACCGGACGGCGACACCGGGCAGTTCGGTGCACAGCGCGGTGTACTGGCGGCCGATTCCGTCCAGGTCGTAGATGACGGCGTCCTCGGTGGCGGCACGGAGCGCGGCACGCAGGGCGGGGTGGTCGTGCCGGTCGGGGTGCTCGCGCTGGTCGGGGAGGTGTGCGGTGGATGCGTCCACGGTGGCCGGCCCGGTCGGAGCGCGGCTGCCGGCCCTGCCGTCGTCGACCGTCCAGCGCCGTTCGGCGCTCCGGCGCAGGTCGGTGATCTGAGGCCTCACGTGTGAACTCCCGGTCCGACTGGATGGTTGGCGCCAAGGGCTTGCCGGCACCTATGAGATGAAACGAGGGAGTCCAGGGGTCGGTGGTGTCTCCTGACCCGCGCTCCCTTCTCCCGCCGCACTCTTCCGGCTCCGCCCTGCGGGGCCGGTCAGGCGTGTCGCAGGCAGAGGGTTCCCCACTGGAATCCCGCACCGATCCCGGACAGTACGTAGGTGTCCCCCGGGCGCAGGGCGCCTTCGGCCACGGTGGCGTGAAGTGCGGTGAACAGGCCGGCCGATCCGGTGTTGCCCAGCCGGTCGACGGTGACGGGGACCCGCTGACGGGGAACGCCCAGGGCGGTCATGGTCTCGGTGAGGATGTTCAGGTTGGCCTGGTGCAGGAAGAAGTACCGGATGCCGTCGATCGGCACGCCGGCCCGGTGCGCGGCGTTGGTGATGCTCTCGGGCAGCCGGGTGGTGGCGGCGTTCCAGACGGCACGGCCGTCCATCCGCAGGTAGTGCTCCCCGGCGGCGACGGTGGCCGTGCTGGCGGGCAGCCGGGAGCCACCGGCGCGGATCTGGACGTCGTAGGACAGTTCGGAGCCCAGGTCGTAGGAGAGCAGGCCCGCCCCGGCGTTGTCGGAACGGGTGATGACCACGGCTGCCGCCGCGTCCCCGAAGAACACACCGGTGGTGCGGTCGGTGGGATCGGTGATCCTGGAGGCGCAGTCGGCCGCGATGAGCAGAACGGTGGTGATGGAGGGGTTCTGCAGGAGGTGGGCGGCGATGAGCATGGCCTGGACACCGGAGGCACAGGCCGCCTGGGTGACGTCCAGGGGCAGGGCTCGGTGGGCGCCGAGGGCGTCCTTGACGATCAACGCGGTTGAGGGGAGCGGCTGGTCCCAGGTGTAGGTGGCGACGATGACCGCGTCCAGCTGGGCAGGCGCGACACCGGCGGCGTCCAGGGCCGGACGGGCTGCGGCAACGCACATGTCGGAGGTCGCCAGGTGCGGGGCCAACCGTCGGCGTTCACGGATACCGGTGCGGCTGGTGATCCATTCGTCGCTGGTGTCCAGGGTGCGGGTGAGCTGCTGGTTGGTGACGACGGTCGGCGGCAGGTACACCCCCGTCCCGGCGACGGCGAACGGCACGGGCAGGCCGGCGCCGGTCTGGTGGTAGAGCGTCTGGTCCGCGGTGACGGTCATAGCGGGGTGCTCCCCCCGGACTCGATCGGTTCGCCGCGAGAGGCTCCCATCATCCCTTTCCTTTCCTTCTCAATGCCGGTCCGTACATGGCTCAGCACAGTCCGGTCTACCGGTATTCTTTTCCGTACATCGCATCACTCCACGGCATATCAGGAAAGGCGCACCCTGATCCGCGAGGGCGACAAAGTCACGCATCGTTTGACGTCACGTCGATCCGACACCTCGCCCGGGCAGGCACACAAGGCCCGGCAGGCCACGGTGCACCTCCCCGCCCGCACGCTTGCCCGCAGGCCTCCCCACGGCATGCGCAGATCCCACGGCAATCGGATTTCCGGAATTGATCCGTACGCGAAAAAGGATACACCGCCCCCGTTCCTGATTTTCCTCCGAGAAAAGGGTACGAAAGGGGAACGAGTGAACGATCCAAGGCTTTCCGGCGAGGTTCCGACAGCCGGGGTGCCAAGCCGGGACCTCTCGACGGTGGCGCGGGAGGTGGTGCGCCGTCGCCTGGCGGCCAAGCGGGCAGGCGACGCCCGAGAGCGCTCTGCGTCACGACCGGGCTCCCGGCGCCTCACCAGCGGGACCAGCGCGTCGATCTCGTGCACTACCTGGTCTTCGGGCCGGACCTTCTGACGCCGCAGCTGGTCGAGATGCCGGGACCCAGGAATGCCGGGGCGGCTCATGCGGTAGGCGGCGTAACGAGCGGGCCGCCGTGACTGTCGTCGCCATATCCACTGCTCCGGCCGGAGGCCCCAAGCCGTTGGCGCCCAGGCCCACGAAGCAGTGCCAGTCGCCTTGTCAGTCGCCACCGGCACCGGGCGTCCCGAGCAGTCTCCGGCGTCCTGGGCGGAGCGCGGTGTGCAGGGCCGTGCGGGTGAGGTGCCGGACGGCCTGCGGTGGAAGCTTCTTGAGGTGTGCGTTGCTGGGCGTTGCGGTCCGGACCTCGGTGCCGCAGTTCGCCCATCGAAGGAGTTCCATGCGCAAGCACCTGCCGACGGCTGCACTGGCCGCCCTGGTCGTCACCACGGCGATCGCCGTCGCCGCTCCCGCCCACAGCCTCACCACGCATCGCGCCACCACCCAGGCACCGGCCGACGTGAAGGAGCGGGACGGTCTTCGCGCGATCGGCCTGACCGACGACCAGCGGCTCGTCGACTTCCCTGTCGAGCACCCCGAATGGGCCCGCACCCTCGGGCAGGTCTCGGGCCTGACGGGGGACCAGCGGATCGTCGGCATCGACTACCGGGTCCAGAACGGCATGCTCTACGGCGTCGGCGACCAGGGTGGTGTCTACACCCTCGACGACAGCAGCGCCTGCGCCACCAAGGTCTCCCAGCTGACCGTCGCCCTGACGGGCACCTACTTCGGCGTGGACTTCAACCCGGCGGCCAACCGGCTGCGGATCGTCTCCGACACCGGCCAGAACCTGCGCCACAACATCGACGACCCGGCGGGCGCCCCCGCCGCCGGCACCACCGCCGTCGACGGCACCCTCACCAACCCCGCCGTACCGCCCGCCACCACCGGCACCACCGCACTCGGCATCACCGGCGTCGCCTACACGAACAACGACCTCGACCCGGCCACCGCCACCACCCTCTTCGACGTGGACACCACCCTGAACCGCGTCGCCCTGCAGTCCCCGGCGAACACCGGCACCCTCGCACCCACCGGCGGCCTCGGCGTGGACGCCGACCCCGACGCGGGCTTCGACATCTACTACTCCCCCACCCGCGCCACCAACCAGGGCTACGCGGCCCTCGGCGTCGGCGGCGCCCGCTCCCTGTACCGGGTCGACGTGCTGACGGGGAAGGCCGTCGCGATCGGCGCCTTCGCCACCGCCACCGCCGTCGTCGATCTCGCGCTGCCGCTCGCCCAGGACTGACCCCCAGCACAGAAACCGGGGCCCAGCCCCGCACACGGCGGCCTGTGACCGCCGCAGCCTGACCCATGTCGGGCAGGAGCCGCCCATCCTCCACGATGCTGCGAACGGCTCCCGCCCAGCGCACGGCGCCGCCTGAGAACACCGCCGCGCGCACCCCTCCTTCGCATCCGACGGCGCATCGGCCTGGTCCGTTCCCCCGTCCGGCCCAACCGGAGGGCGACGCGGCCAAGGCACCCGCCGACACCGGCCGCGAGCCGGACCTTCATTCGAGGAAGGCCGCCCTTCTCCGCGCGCAACACTCAGGTGCGCCCTCCCTGAACGGCCACGCCGACGCCGGTGAGGCCCACTCCCTGCCCGATCCCGCCCCCCTGTCACGCAGACCGGACCATATGGTCGGCCCGGCCGAAGAGCGAACGATCACCGGTGAGCGCCAGGATGCGTGCCGCCACGCTGCATGAGGGACTTCGTCTTCGGCTCCGCCTGCCTGCCTGCCTGCCTGGCGGTACCTGCTCCCACCGCTGATCGGGTTCTCCCTGGCCACGCCGGCCCTGGCATCGGTGGTCAACGCTGTGGGCGGCGCGTTCGGCTTCGGAGGGATCATGAAGATCTGGGCGCAGGAGTCCTTCCCGAGCCTGCTTCGGGCGACCGCCCAGAGCGCAGTCATCACCGTCGCCCGCCACCTCGCCGTCGCGTTGGCCCTGGCCACCCCGGCGCTGCTGCGGCTCGACCCGGCCCTGCCAGATGAGTTCGCGATGGTGATCGGACCGGTGGAGGGGGTGCGTTCTCAGGTGCCGTGGAAGCTCAGGCCGGCCCAGTCCACGGGGTGGAGGTAGGGGCGCGCGTCCGGGTCGCGCAGCCGCATGCCGCGCACCAGCGCGTGCAGGGCCTCGTCCTCGGCAGGTCCGCCGGGGGCGGGCGCGAGGTCCCGGATCTTCTCCCGGTTGGTGGTGTCCCGCAGCCAGCGCTGGGCGTTGCGCAGCGCAACGGCGGGTTCCTGCCGGCCGGTCCGCCAGAGCTGGTAGAACCTGGCCGTCAGGAGGCTGACCGCTTCGCTGCGCACCGCCCACTGGCTGGCCACCACGCCGGCCACACCGGCCTGGATGAGTCCGGTGGGCAGGGAGATCACCTCGTCGGGCAATGCGGTACCGGGTCGGTCGGTGTCGCAGGCCGACAGCACGCTCAGGCGGACTCCGGCTCCGCTGTCGGGGTGGAGGAGTCGCAGGTCCAGTATCCGGCGCAGGGTCAGTTCCTGGTCCCCGGCCAGGACCAGCGCGCTGTCCAGCGGGCTGTCGGTTCGGGCCCGGCCGTGGCAGATGAAGTGGTGAACCTGCGCCCGGACCAGGGCCGTCGTGACCGTCCCGAGCCCGGCTGCCTCCCCGGGCAGGACGTCCTGCTGCGGGAACCACCGGGCGGCCCAGGCTGCTTCGGCGGCCGCGTACCCGATCGGGGGCAAGGAGGTCGGCGCGGGGTCGGCGACGACCAAGGTGCGGGTCACGGTGGTGCGTTCCGCGATCTCGCGGGTGACGCCGAGAGCCCGGGCGTTGGGGACGTAGCGCACGGTCCGCTCGTCCAGCAGGTAGTGCCGCCCGCCCGGCACTCCGGGCTCGGGCCGCCAGGCGGCGTGCAGGGGGAGCATGGCGAGCGCCCCGGACGGCACCAGGACGATGTCGGCGCAGTCGCCTGCCAGGGACAGCACGGGGTCGGCGACGGCCGTCCAGGCCCAACGGGTGACGGCGTCCAGGGTGCCCTTCAGGGCGCCGGGCCGTCCCGTCTGGTGCTCGCGCAGCGCGGTGACGCGTTGCCTGACCGCGGCGGCCGTCACTGCGGGGAGTTCGCGGGCGGCCACCCGGCCGGACCGGTCGGTCGCCAGCGCCACTCCCCCGAGTTCGGCCGCGGCGAGGTAGACGACCACGCTGCCGTGGGGCACCGTGCGGGTGATGTCGGCGAACTCGGCGCCCGGCAGGAAGGAGCGGAAGCCGTCGAGAGAGCGGATCCGCTCGACCAGTTCGTCGACCGCGGCCCGGTGCGACCGAAGTGCGCCCGGTGCGGCGCCCCCTCGCATGGCCTCGTCCAGTGCTGCGACTGCGGCCCGGTAGTCGTCGGCCGTGCGGGCGTGCCCGCTGTCGGCGAGTCGGTCGAGGCTGGAACGGTCCGTCTCCAAGGCCTCCGAGAGCAGCAGGCTCCGTCCGGCCTCCAGCGTGGTGATCGCCTCCACCGGGCGGCCCGCCCGGAACAGGGCGTGGGCGGCCTCCGTCGGAAGCCCCTGGGACTCGGCCAGCCACGCCTCCTTGGCGCCCCGCTGGAGCTGGAACCGGAACAACTGCCCGGCGGCTTCGAGGCCGCCCGCGTAGGCTTCGCAGGCCTCTTCCCAACAGCCCCGCCGCGCGGCCCAGTTACCCCACCGCCGGGCGGCCGGGAGGGCCCATTCCAGCGCGTTCTCCAGGCCGGCCCGGACGGCTTCCCGGTAGACGTCCGCGACTTCCGCCGTGGTGTCGGAGGATTTGTCGCCGGTAGCGGCCAGGTCTTGCAGGGTGACGGCCAGGTTGTAGGCCCGGGACGCCCGTTCGGGGGCGTGGCGCATCGTCCGGGCGAGTGCGTGCCGGTACTGGGTGGCGGCCTGTCGGCCGAGTTCGGGGTCCCCGGTCGTCCTCCAGGCCGCAGCCAGGGCATTGCCCGCGTTGTTGTGCGAGGAGGCGCGCCGCCAGTCGTTCTCCTCGCGCACCTCGAGTGTCTTCAGCTGCAGATCGACCGCTCGGAGCAGATCCGCCGGGTCGCCGTACCCCTGGTAACGGGTCAGGAGGACGTTGCCCAGGTTGGTCAGGCTGATCGGGTCGGCCCGGTAGTCGTCGTCGCCGACTTCCACCGTCAGCAACCGGACCGCTTCGTCGAGCACGGTCGCGTTCCGCGTCCGCAGGTACTGGCGGCGCAACAGGCCGGCGAGCGTTCCGTGGAACGCGTTGCCCGTCCTCGGAGCCATGGTGTAGTCACGGCTCAGGGCTGCCCTGCGCAGCAGTTCGATGGCGCGTTCGAGATCGTCCAGGTTTCCGTGGGCGTCGTACCGTGTGGTCAGTTCGGAAGCCAGGACGTACTGGAACCGGTGGCCGAGCGGGGTGTCGCCGGCCCTGGCCACCGCCCACTCGGCGTGTTCCATGGCCTCCGACAGCTTCTTCGGGTCACCGTCGGTGTGGAAGCCGATCCCGAGGATCGACGCGAGACCGCAGCGGCACAGCGCGGCCAGTCTGGGGTCGGCTCCGGCGCAAGCCACGCTCTGCCGGGCGTGGACCAGCGCATCGGCCAGCAGCTCGGGCTGGTTGGCCCGCTGGTACTGGTTGACGAGCGTGTTGGCCAGGCCGTACTCCAGCCATGCCCGTTCCGGGCCGGTGTCCCGGGCCGACCGGAGTCCGTCGGCGAGGAGTTCGTGCGCTCGGGCCAGTTCGTCGTCGTTCGACTCCGCAACTCCGCACCAGTTGTGCGCCAACGCGGCCCGGAGGAGCACCAGCAGTCTGAACTCGGGCGGGGCGGCCGAGAAGCGGGAGTGCAGCACGATCCGGTCGAGTGCGGCGGCGAGGCGGCGCCGGGCGTCCCGGTCGCCGTCGACGTAGTCGGCGAGGGCGCGGCCGGCTGCCGCGAGGCTCCGGCGGAAGAGCAGCGGCGGGTGCGGGAGGGGCAGCCATCCCAGCCACTCCTCGGCAGCCTCCGCCCGTCGGGCGTTCACCCTCGCCTCCCCGGCCCCGGGCCCGGCAGCTCGTCGGGCCGGGTCACCGGAGCCGGACGAGCGGCCCGTGGCCGTCCGGGCACCCCTCGGGGACCGGCTCCCCGGCCTCGAAGACCGGGTACGTGTAGTCGCAGGTCGTGCATCCGTGGACGAACTCGGTCGACGGGTCGCCGTGACCCGCGAGCGGTGCGAACCCCGAGCCGGGCTCGGCCCCCCGATAGGTGTCGTGCTCGCCCGCCAGGCGGCGCCCCAGTTCCTCCCGGACCGCCGTCTCCGGCGTGAGGACCGCGAGGAGGTCGTCGCCCACCCGTTCGCCCGCCGCCGAACGCAGGAGAAGTGCCTCCGCCGTGTCGGCCCAGGAACCCCCGCCGGCCGCCCACAGGTCGGGGCGCTCCACGCGCACGGCGCGGACGGCCGACACGATGTCCTCGTCCCTGATCCCCATCCCAGCCCCTCCGCCGTCGTCGCCCACGCCGACGAGCCGGGCTCCAGCCACATCGTAGCGGCAGGGCGGAATCTCAACTGATGATCCGTCATAAATCTTTCCGGATGGGGATCCCCCCATTGCTTCAGGACCCGTGGAACCCGAACACCGCCCAGACGTCCGCGCGGCCGTAGGAACGTTCATCCAGGTCGCGCAACCGGAGCGCCCTGATCAGGCCTGCCGCGTCCTCGTCCGCGGGGTCGGGGACCGGGGCCGCCGAGAGGTCCTCGATCTTCTCCCGGTTCGTCGAGTCCCGCAGCCACAGCTGTGCCTGGCGCAGCGCTTGGGCGGGCCCGAGTCCTTCGCCCTGCCACAGCTGATAGAAGCGCGCCATCACCAGGCTCGCGGCTTCGCTGCGCACCGCCCACTGGCTGGCCACCACACCGGCGAACCCGGCCTGGATCAGTCCGGTCGGCAGGGATACCGCCTCATCCGGCAGCGCCGCGCCGGGCCGGTCGGTGTCGCACACCGAGAGGACCGCCATCCGGGCTCCGACGGGCACACCGTGCGACGATCGGACCGCCAGCACCTCGCGGAGGGTCAGATCGCGGTCCCCGGCCATGACCAGCGCACTGCGGAGCGGGTCGCCGGGGTCGGGTCGGCCGTGGCAGATGACGTGGTGCACCTCGGCGTCTGCGGCGGCGAGGGCTGTCAGCACGGCGTCCGCGGTGGCGTCCGGACCGGCGAGGACCCTGCTCTCCGCGAACCACTGCCGGACCCAGGCGGTCTCGGTCCGTGCATAGCCGATGGTGGGCCGGCTGCCCGGACCGGGATCGGCGACGACGAGCAGCCGGCTGCGGAAGGTGCGGCCGGCGGCGCGGGCGGTGACGGCGAGTGCGCGTGCGTTGGGCGTGTAACTGACGGCCCGTTCGTCGAGCAGGTGGTACCGGCCGGTCGGGGTGCCCGGGTCCGGCCGCCAGGCGGCGTGCAGCGGCAGCATGCCGATCAGCCCGGAAGGAACGAGGACGAGGTGCTCGGCCTCTCCGGTCGCGGGCAGGGCGGGCGCGAGCAGCGCCGACCAGGCCCAGCGGGTGACCGCGTCGAGGGCACCCCGCCAGACGCCCGTGGTGCCCCCCGTCGAGGGACGGTTGTCCAGCAGAGCGCGCGCACGTCGTTCCACTGCCGCACGGGTGGCGGCCGGCAGGTCGACCGCGGTGGCCTGCCCGGCCCCGTCCACCACGAGGGCGACGCCGCCGGACTCCGCCGATGCCAGGTACACCAGCACCGCGCCCACGGGGACGGCCCGGCACACGTCGGCGAAGCCGGGCAGGGCGAGGAAGCCCTCGTGGCCGTCCAGCGCCCTGATCCGGGCGACCGCCTCGTCAACGGCCTCCCGGTGCGCGCGCAGCACGGTGGGCCCGGCGCCGACCCTCATCGCGGCGTCCAGCGACCGGGTCGCTGCCTCGTAGTGCTCGGCCTCCGTGCGGTGGCCCGTGGCGGCCAGCCGTCCGAGGTCGGCACGGCCCGGTTCGAGGGCCTCGGACAGCAGCAGGGCCCGGCCCGCTTCCAGCGCGACGACGGCTTCCACCGTCCGGCCCGCCCGGACCAGGGCGACTGCCGCCTCGGCCGGCAGGCCCTGGACGTCGGCGAGCCACGCCTCCTTCTCCTCGCGCAACAACTGGACCCGGAACAACTGGTGGGCGGCGTCGAGCGCGTCGGTGTACGCCTCGGCGGCCTCCGTCCAACTCCCGCGCGTGGCAGCCCATCTCCCCCAGCGGTGGGCCGCCGCGAGCGCCCATTCGAGGCAGGTGTCGCCGCCGCTGCGGACGGCGTCCCGGTAGGCAGCGGCCACATCCGCCGCCGACACCGCGCTCTCACTGTCGCGGCCGTCGAGGGCGGCCGTCGTCTGCATCGTCTCCAGGAGCGAGCCGAGGTTGTAGGCACGAGACGCCCGCTCGGGCGCGTCCTCTGCGGTGCAGTCGAGGGCCGTTCGGTAGCTGGCCAGCGCGGCCCGACCCAGCCGGTCGTCGCCGGTGTCCTGCCAGGCCGCGGTCAGGGCGTTGCCGGCGTTGTTGTGGGCGACGGCCTGCTCCCGGCTTCCGCTCCTGCGGAGGTCGACCACTCTCAGCTGCAGGTCCACCGCCCGGAGGAGGTCCTCGCGGTCGCCGAAGTTCTCGTAGCGCGTCAGCAGGGCGTTGCCCAGGTTCGCCATGCTGACCGGGTCGGGGGCTGGGCCGTCGCCGACGACGGACTCCAGCATGCGTACGGCCCGGTCGAGCACCTCGGGTTCCCGGGTGCGCAGGTACTTGCGGCGCAGCAGCGTGCCGAGGGTGCCGGGGAACGGGTTGCCGACCACCGGCAGCGTCCGGAACGTGCGGGAGGTGCGCAGTCGCTCGAACAGGTCGATGGCGCGGTCAAGGTCGTCGAGGCTGCCGTAGGCGTCGTACCGGGCGGACAGCGCCTCGGCCAGGTTGTACCCCATTCGGTCGCCGATCGGGGAGTCGCCGCCCTCCGCCACCGCCTGCTCCGCGTGGCCGAGCGCCTGCGCCAGCACGCCGGTCCCGCCGTCCTCGCGGTACTGCGTGAGCAGCACCGCTGCCAGTCTGGACCGGCACAGCGCCACGAGCTGCCGGTCCTCGCCGGTGTACGCGACTGCGCGCCTCGCGTGGTCGAGCGCGGCCGGGAGCAGGGCAGGCTCGTGGGTGCGCCCGTACCTGCCGTGGAGGTGGTGGGCGAGGGCATAGTGCAGCCAGGCCTCGTCGGCGCTCGCGGCCGGAGCGAGCCGCAGCCCTTCGGTCAGCAGGCTGCGCGCGGTCGTCGTCGCTTCGGCGCTGTTGTCGCCGACCGCGCACCAACTGTGGGCGAGCCCTGCGCGGGTGAGGACGGCGACGCGGAACTCCGGGGCGCAGTCCGCGAAGCGCGGGTGCGAGAGCACGCCGTCCAGCAGGTCGGCGAGTCGGCGGGGAGCCGACGGTTTCCAGAGCGTGTAGTCCACCAGGACGTGCCCCGCCCTGGTGAACGTGCGGCGGAACCGGAGCGGCACCCGCGGGACGGGCTTCAGCCCCAGCAGTTGCTCGGCCTCGCGGACCTTGCCCCGGGTCACGGGGCTCCGCCGGTCGGTGGGTCGAGGACGGGGCCGCGTTCCAGGAAGGCTGTCAGGCTCCGCCCCATGGCGAACTCCTGTGCGGCGTCCGCCGGTTGACTCCAGCCGAGCCCCTCGTACAGGGAGCGGCGGTAGAGGTCGAAGCAGGTCTGGAGCAGTTGGCCGTAGCCCGCCGCCGCGGCCAGGGCCATCCGGTACCCCACCAGCATGCCCACGGCCGCCACCGGCAGCGCCCACCAGCTGAACACCGTCCAGAGGGCGAACAGCAGGCTCCAGAGCCACAGACGGGCGCCCTCGTCCAACCGGGCGCGGGCCGCCGCGACCTCCGTGCGCGCCTGCTCGGGCATGGTCAGCCAGAGCCGCGGCCAGCAGACGACCGCGTCGAGGCCGTAGCGGTGCCGCGGTCGCGACTCGGCGGCCCGCAGGACGTCACCCAGGGCGGTCGGCATCCGGTCCCGCGGTGTGGGTGGCACCGATGCCCGCCAGGCGTTGAGCGCCGTGTACTCCGCGTACTCCGGTGGCGTCAACTGGTTGCGGCGCCGGGCGAGTTCCCGCCACCGTGCCGTCCTTCGGTCGATCCTCCCGCTCCGGAGGGAGGTCAGTGCCGTCCTGGCCGGCCCCGCCCAGCGCGGCCAGTAGCCTTCCAGGGTCCGCAGGACACCGAAGGTGAGCGCCTCCGCCAGTCGTGTCGAGGCCGCGACCGCGAGGAGCCCTACGACCACCGCCAGCGCCTGGGTGGCCGTGGGCAGCGCGCCGAGCGACCGGTCCCACATGCCACCGAGCCGTCGCCACCACCCGTCGTAGCCGTCAGGACCGCTCCGTCCGAGTGCCCACGCCAGCGCACCGCCCAGCCAGAAGGCCAGTGCCGGGGACACCAGCAGCGTGGCCCACCGTTCCGTGACCTTGCTGCCGAGTCCGGACCAGAGCGCGGTCAGCACTCCCGATCACGCGGCCCTGCGCTGGGGCATCGGAAGGCACTTCCCCTGTGGACCGGTCGCGTGCTGTCGACACTGTGCGTGCCGTTCATCGTGGCTCCCTGAGAGCGTCGCGCCGCTGCGGGACACCCGTCGTACGACTCGGACAGATCAGTGAAGCGCAGAGGTGATGAACCGTCAAGCATGTCTCCCTCTTTCCCCAATGGCACCCGACAGCCGCGCCCACCCCATGCCGAGCGGGCGACATGCGGCCTCGGCCGGCCCACGCGTTCGTCACCGAGCGTGACAGTCAAACCGGCCGTCCGTGGAGAATTCCAGGTGGGCGCCGACAGGCTCTGCGGGTGATCAATTTGGCGGTGCGAGGTGACAGCGGGAACGTCGTGGCACGCGCCGAGGCCGACGTGGGGTGGACGGCCGGCCTCGTGGATCTGGATCCGCCGGAGTTCCCGATGCTCTGGGCCCTGACGCCGTAGGGGGATGCGTTCTTCAACCAGCGGCAGGTGCCGCTGCTGCTGGCGGAACTCGACCGGCTTCCTGCCGAGTTGGGCGGTGACTGGTTCGGGCGGACCCGTGAGCTGTGCCAGGTCGTCGAGCGCGGGCAGCACCTGTATCTGTGGTTTTTCGGGGACTGACCAGGTCAGTCGTCCCTCGGCCATGACCTGTTCGAAGCGCGTGCAGTCGACTCGTGTTCCGATGGCACGACCACAACACCACCCACCGAACCCGGTAGCCGGTGGCATGTACCCGCGCTGGCTGAGCCCTCGGCCGGCGCGACGAGAGCGGGAGCAGCCGAACGAGAAGCCGACATGCCGCGGGTCGATGCCGTACTGCTGACCGCAGCACGTCCCTGCCCGTCAGGCCTGGCATCGCCTCGGATTGGGCAGCCTCCCACGGGTCTCCCGCTCGCGCCACCGATGAGGAACCTGCCTGCCGCCGCAGAGGGGTTCCACGGATCTCCGCCCCTCGCACAGTGCCCCCGCCGACTGAACGGAGCATAACGATCATGGGGAGGTTCGTCCTGAAGTTCCAGGGCCGCCCGTGGCCCGACGGCGCCCGTGCCTTGCACGTCTACGCCCTGCCGGACCTGGACTTCGACCGGGAGCTGGCGCAGCTGGCCGAGACCTGCCGAGAGAGGCGATGCGGGAGCAACTGGCCGGCACAGTCATCACCCTGCGCCGCCTGATCCGGCGGTCCTGGACAACCCACCACCGGGACGGACACCCGACCCGCCGACCGTGATCCTCGGCCCCGCTCCCGTCACTTCGGCAGATCGGCGGACAGGAAGGGAGCAAGGAGCGCGAACAATGCGTCGGGGCGGTCGAGGGGGATGATGTGGCCACAGTCCTGGAGTCGGTGTCCGACCAGGTCATCGGCGATGGGACGGAGTTGGCGTTCCAGCCCGGTGCCGACGGGGTGCGAGCCGACGGCCATGGTGGGCATGGTCAGCCGAGCCGTCGCGACGGCGTCCTGGAGCTGCTGCGCGCTGGTGGGCAGGGCCCGGTAGTAGGAGAACGCACAGCGAAGGGCCTCGCTCCCGGTGTACGCGTGAACGAAAGCCGCGCGGATGTCGTCGGGCACTCCTCGCCCGAGGGTCCCCGAGTCTAGGAAGAAGTCGATGTACGGGGCCTCGTTTCCGGCCAGGACGGTCTCGGCGAGGCCGGGGACGGCGTGGAACCCGAACCACCACGGAGCGCCGCCCGCGACGAGTTCGACTCCGGACAGGCGGCCGAGCAGTGCCTCCATCACGACCAGCCGCCGGACGAGGGCGGGCCGGCGCAGCGCGAGCAGGACGGCGGGAGCGGTGCCCGCGTCGATGCCGACCACCGCTGCTGAGGGCTCGCCGAGTGCGTCGAGCAGCCCTTCGACGTCGGCGGCCAGGGTGCCCGCGTCGTAACCCTCGACGGCACGTTCACTGGCACCGAAGCCTCGCAGGTCCGGGGCGATGACCCGGTACCGTCCGGCCAGTCGGCCCATGATGCCGCTCCAGAGTTGCCAGGTGTGCGGGAAGCCGTGCAGCAGGAGAACCGCGGGCCCGTCCCCGGCGATCGCGACGTTGAGTTGGACGCCGTTCGTGGCGATGCGGTGCAGTTGGTGTGCGGTGGTGACGGGCATGACGGCTCCTCCGACTGGTTACCATTGGTGACCACAGAACGATAGGTAACTGTCCGACCGCTTCCTAGACGGCACTTTCAGGGAAGGTGGTGAGCCGCAGGTGACCACCCGAGGAGCCCGGGCCGCCGGTCGTGGGGTACGCGGCGATCTGTTCGATCCCTACTGCCCGACGCGGCAGTTGCTGGACCGCATCGGTACGAAGTGGACGTCCATGGCCGTCAAGACGCTCGCCGATGCCGCACCGGACGAGGTGCGCTTCGCGGAGCTGAGACGCCGGATGCCCGGCGTCTCGCAGAAGATGCTGTCCGTGACACTGCGAAGCCTGACCCGCGACGGACTGGTGGCGCGTCGGGTCGAACCGACCGTGCCGCCGCGGGTCTTCTACCGACTCACCGGACTCGGGCTGTCCCTGGAAGCCGCGCTTGCCGGGCTGCGGACCTGGGCGGAGGAGCACATGGCCGAGATCGACCGCGCCAACGAAGCCGTCGACCAGGAGGTCGATGAGGGATAGGCAGGCCGGTTCCGGGCGCAGTACCGGCTGGCCCGATCCGGTGCGGGATTCCGCGACCTCGCCGGCTTCTCGTCGGGCCTGCGCCCGCCGCGATGTCGAGGCCGTGGCGGGCGAGCAGCCGGGTCTGCAACAGGTCCCCCGGGCGACGTGCCGCACGCACCCTTCCGCGATCTCCGCCGCCCCGCCGGCCGGGCCTCACGATGACACTGACAAGTCGTCAGGTCTTCTCGCGGAGGATGCGGTCGACGGCAGACATGACCGCCTTGAGGGAGGCGGTGACGATGCTGGAGTCCGGGCCACGCCCCAGAAGGTGCGGCCGTCGATCGAGGCCTACACGTACGCGGCCGCGCGGGCGCCGGCACCCGGGGACATCGCGTGTTCCTGGAAGTCACCGACCCTACGTCGATGCCGGGCTCGCCGCCCGTCTCCGGAGCGTCGACGGGCAAGTACTCCCTGACGAACGCCTCCCACACGCGCGCGAGGGAGACCTCTCTTCAGGCGCGGGGCGGGGCGGCCGACCGTTGAGCGGCGATGGCGTCGCGCAGGCGTTCCAGTGCGGGGAGGGCGGCGGCCAGTGCTCGCCGGTCCGCAGCAGGCAGGGTCGCGGCCGCGCCGGTGACCAACGCGGTGCCGGCGCGGTCAAAGCGTTCGAACAGGTCAAGCGCCTTCGCGGAGACGGAGACCCGCACCTGGCGGCGGTCCTCGGCGCGCGGGCTGCGGGTGACCAGACCGGCGGACTCCATGGAACGCAGCAGGTTGCTGACCGTGGGGCGGCTCAGGTCCAACTGCGCGGCAAGCTCGCCGGGGGTCATGGCGGTGCCCTGCGGCAGGACCCGGATGATCTCGATCTGTGCGTCGGGGATCTCCGGCAGGTGCTCGGCCCTGCGCGCTGCGGCCGTCAGCGTCCGCCGCAGCGGCGGGACGACGGCGGCCAGCCGGGCGGGGTCGAAGCCGCCCGTCGGCCGACCGCTCGCAGGACGCGGCGGCGCAGAGCCGCCCGCCCTCGGTGAGCGCAGGCCAGCGATCCGATCGGACACACGCGCATCACGGTGTCCGGCCTCGTGCGTGCTCAGGGTCGCGGCAAGCCCGCCGATGCCGGCGCCGGCGATCACGATCGACAACCGAACCTCCTCCACGTCGTCGGTCGAATAAGTTTTGAGACAAAACTATCTACTGTCAAGGGGATGTGCTCCATGCTCTGCCGGGAGCTTGCGGGTCGCACCTCACGGCGGCGGCCGACGATGTGCGTAGAGTTCCGGCGGCACCGGGGCCCGAGCCGGCGGGAACGAGCGGGGGCGCGCCGCCACAGGAGTCGTGCTTCGAAATGTTTCGAAACCCACCTGGGTTACTTATTCGAAACTTTCGAGAACTTATCGGAAACAAGTTATTGACTGCCGCTCTCTGCTGAGCACATACTCTCCAGCGATCGACCCCTGTGACCAGGACCACTCCAGACACGGTCACACCCGTCTACCCGGCACGCCACACGCGCATGCCCGGAGCCGGAAAGCAGGGGTTGCGGTGATCGGCACGGCACGTGCCGACCCCTCACCGTCACCCCGATCGGCCTGCCGCTCCGAACACCCGGATCGGCGCATGCACGAGACCTCTGAAACCCAACGCGCCGTTACTTTGCGCAAACCATCAGCACCATTCCGGCTTTGACGACTGGTCAGGGAGTTTCCATGATGACGAGGAAAATACGCAGCGCGACGGCTGCCGTGATCGGCCTGGGCATCGCACTCGCCGTCACCGGCTGTGCCGGCGGCAGCGACGGCGGTGGCGGCGGTTCGTCCGACGGCAAGGTCACGTTGACCTTCTGGGAGAACGCGCAGCCCGGGCCCGGTGCCGAGTACTGGAAGACCGCCGTGGCGGCGTACCAGTCGCTGCACCCGAACGTCACGATCGAGGTCCAGACGGTCCAGAACGAGGACTTCGACGGCAAGCTGCAGACCGCGCTCAACTCGAGCTCCGCGCCGGACATCTTCCTGCAGCGCGGCGGCGGCAAGATGCAGGCCATGGTCCAGGCCGGTCAGGTCCAGGTGCTGAACCTGACCGACGCCGACAAGAAGAACGCGGGCGCCGCAGCCCTCGCGGGCTACTCGATCGACGGCAAGGTCTACGCGATGCCGGTCGACACGCAGCCCGAGGGCATCTACTACAGCAAGGACCTGTTCCAGAAGGCCGGCATCGGCTCGACGCCGACGACGATGGACGAGCTCGGGGCCGCTGTCGCGAAGCTGAAGGCGATCGACGTCGCGCCGATCGCGGTCGGCGCCAAGGACGCCTGGCCGGCCGCTCACTGGTACTACAACTTCGCCCTGCGCGAGTGCAGCCAGGACACCATGAAGAAGGCCGCCCAGTCGCTGGCGTTCACCGATCCGTGCTGGACCAAGGCCGGCGAAGACCTGGCCTCGTTCCTGAAGGTCGACCCCTTCCAGAAGGGCTTCCTGACCACCTCGGCGCAGCAGGGTGCCGGGTCGTCGGCGGGCATGATCGCGAACCACAAGGCGGGCATGGAACTCATGGGCAACTGGGACCCCGGTGTGATCGGCAGCCTGACCAGCGACCAGAAGCCGCTTCCCGACCTGGGTTGGTTCCCCTTCCCCGCCGTGAGCGGTGGCCAGGGCGACCCGGCTGCCATCATGGGCGGCCTCGACGGATTCTCGCTGTCCAAGAACGCGCCGAAGGAGGCTCTCGACTTCCTCCAGTTCCTCGTCACCACGGACCAGCAGAAGGCCTTTGCCAAGGCCTTCGTCACGATTCCGGTGAACAAGGAGGCCCAGGAGGTCGTCACCGACTCCTACAACGTCTCGGCACTGGAGGCCTTCAACAAGGCCCCCTACTCCATGATGTTCCTCGACACCGAGTACGGCCAGAACGTCGGCAACGCCATGAACACCGCCGTCGTGAACCTGCTGGCCGGCAAGGGCAGCGCGGCCGACATCGCCAAGGACACCAACGCTGCTGCCGCGAAGGGCTGAGTAGCAGACGATGAGCAATCCCCTGGGTACTGACACGGCCATCGGCGGGCAGTCGCAGGGCACGTCCGGAGTCGGGGGCGCGGGCAAGTCCGCGCTCCCGGCTCCGCCGCGAGCGGCTGTGCGCCGCAGCGGCCGTGCCAAGATGCGGCTCGAGATCGCGCTCCTGTCCGGACCGGCGATCATCATGTTCCTGGCGTTCGTGATCTTCCCGGTGGCGCTCGCCGCGTACTACGGTTTCTACCGGTGGCACGGCTACGGGGCGCCCACCGACTGGGTCGGCCTGAACAACTACAAGCTGATCCTCACCGACCCCGCGTTCCAACAAGTCCTGTGGCACACCGGCCTGGTGCTGGTGCTCTCACTGGTCGTCCAGGGGCCGCTGGCGATCACTCTTGCCCTCCTGCTCAACCAGAAGATCCGTGGCCGCTCCGTCATCCGCATCCTGATCTTCGTGCCCTACGTCATCTCCGAGGTCATCGTCGGCACCGGCTGGAGCCTGATGCTCCAGAGCGACGGCGCCGTCAACGACCTGCTGCGGCACGTCGGCCTGGGCTTTCTGCAGGCCGAGTGGCTCTCCGACCCGAAGCTGGCCATCTGGACGCTGATGGGCATCATCTCGTGGAAGTACATCGGCTTCGCGGTGATCCTGATGCTCGCCGGCCTGCAGTCGATCCCCGAGGAGCTCTTCGAGGCCGCTCAGATCGACGGCGCCTCCTACTGGCAGGTCCAGCGCCGCATCACGCTGCCACTGCTGGGGCCGACGATCCGCATCTGGGCGTTCCTGTCGATCATCGGCTCGCTTCAGCTGTTCGATCTCGTCTACATCATCTGGGGACCGTACGTCGCGGGCACCGCGGGTACCTCGACCATGGCGATCTACATGGTCGCCCAGGGCCGCAACGCGGGCAACTACGGCTACGGCAGCGCCATCGCGGTCGTGCTGTTCCTGATCTCGCTCATTGTCGCGCTGATCTACCAGCGCTTCGTCCTGCGCCGCGACCTCCAGGGTGCCGTCACTGAAGGGGCCCGCTGATGAGCTCGACGACCGCCAACTCCTGGTCCTCCTCCCGGGGGCCGAAAGCGCCCACCCGCCGTCGCGGGAATCGTGACCGGCCGGAGAAGTGGGGAAGCCCCTTCACCTATTTCGTCGCGCTGGTCTTCATCGGGCTCTGCGTCGCACCGGTGCTCTACATCGTGCTGGGTGGATTCCGCACCAACTCGCAGATCAGCACGAGCCCGGCCGGCCTGCCGCACCCCTGGGTCGTCAGCAACTACATCAGCGTCCTGGAGTCGGCGACGTTCTGGGGCGAATTCGCCAACTCCGTCATCGTCGCGCTCGCCAGCACCGTCGGCACCGTCATCCTCGGCCTGATGGTGAGCTTCGTGCTGGCGCGCTACGACTTCAGGCTCAAGGGCGCGTTGTACTCCCTGTTCGCGGCCGGCCTGATGTTCCCGATGGTCATCGCGATCACCCCGCTGTACATCGTCGTCAAGAACCTCGGCCTCGTCGACAACCTGTTCGGCGTGATCATCCCGCAGATCGCCTTCGGCCTGCCGACGACCGTCATCATCCTGGTGCCGTTCCTCAGGGCCATTCCGACCGAGATCGAGGAGGCCGCCGCGATCGACGGGGCGAGCCGGCTGGGATTCTTCTTCCGCATGGTGATCCCGCTGTCACTGCCCGGTGTGGTGACGGTCGGAATCCTCGGGTTCATCGGCAGCTGGAACAACTACGTCCTGCCCCTGTACATCCTCAATTCGCAAGCGAACTTCACCCTGCCGCTCGGTGTCCAGGCCTTCTCCTCGCAGTACTCCGTGGACACCGCGAAGGTCCTCGCGTTCACCTCACTCGCCATGCTGCCCGCACTGATCTTCTTCGCGATCTTCGAGAAGAAGATCGTCGGCGGTCTCACCGGCGCCGTGAAGGGCTGACCCGGCACCAGGATCCGCACCGGACCGTCTCACACCTGCTCCTGCCGGGCCTCCGGCAGGAGCAGGCCGCTGACCGGCGGCATCGCCCGGCACGCCCCGCGCCATCCCATCGAAAGGAGCATCGAGTTGCCCCGCGCACACATCGAGCTCGACAAGCAGGCCGTCATCGCCCCCGTCCGACGCCGCACCTTCGGCTCGTTCATCGAACACCTCGGCCGCTGCGTGTACACCGGGCTCTACGAGCCGCAGCACCCGAGCGCGAACGCCGACGGGTTCCGCATGGACGTCGTCGAACTCGTCCGGGAACTCGGCAGCACGACCATCCGCTACCCGGGCGGCAACTTCGTCTCCGGCTTCCGCTGGGAGGACTCGCTCGGCCCGCGTGAGAAGCGCCCGGTACGCCGCGACCTCGCCTGGCACTCGCTCGAATCGAACCAGGTCGGCCTCGACGAGTTCGCCAAGTGGCTCAAGCTGACCGACTCCGAACTGATGCTGGCGGTCAACCTCGCCACCCGAGGCATCCTGCCCGCCCTGGACCTGCTGGAGTACGCCAACCACCCGTCCGGCACCGCACTCTCCGACCTGCGCATCGCCAACGGCACACCGGACCCCCACAACGTGCGCATGTGGTGCCTCGGCAACGAGATGGACGGACCCTGGCAGACCGGCTTCATGACGGCCGACGACTACGGCAGGATCGCCGCCCGCACCGCCGCCGCGATGAAGATGGCCGACAAGGACCTCGAACTCGTCGTCTGCGGCTCCTCCGGATCCGGCATGCCCACCTTCGGCGACTGGGAACGCACGGTCCTCGAACACACCTACGACCACGTCGACTACATCTCCTGCCACGCGTACTACCAGGAGTACGACGCCGACCTGGGCTCCTTCCTCGCCTCCGCGATCGACATGGACTACTTCATCGACACCGTCATCGCGACCGCCGACCACGTGGGATACAAGAGACGCTCGAACAAGAAGATCAACATCTCCTTCGACGAGTGGAACGTCTGGTACCTCAAGGAACACCAGGAATCCAAAGAGGTCAACGACGAGTGGCGCCATGCCCCTCGGCAGCTCGAGGACAAGTACACGGTGGCCGATGCCGTCGTCGTCGGCAACCTGCTGATGACACTCCTCAAGCGCAGCGACCGCGTCACCTCGGCGTCGCTCGCGCAACTCGTCAACGTGATCGCGCCGATCATGACCGAGCCCGGCGGCCCGGCCTGGCGGCAGACGACCTTCTACCCCTTCTCGATCACGAGCCGGCTCGCCTCCGGCCAGGTGATCCGGCCCGTGACCGAGACGCCGACGTACAGAACGGCACGCCACGGCGAGGCACCCGTCATCGACGCGGTCGCGACCGTCGACGAGGACCGGGCCGCGGTCTTCCTCGTCAACCGCGACCTGAAGGACGCCGCGCAGGTCACGATCGACGTACGCAGCCTCGGCTCCTCGCGGATCACCGAGGCGACCACGCTCGCCGACTCCGACGTGTACGCGCGGAACACCCTCGCCGAGCAGCGCCGGGTGACCCCGTCCGCGAACCCGAGCGCGACCCTCGCCGACGGCATCCTCACCATCGAACTACCGCCGGTGTCCTGGACGGCGATCGCCCTCGACTGAGCAACCGCAGGGAACGGCTCCGACTCCGTCACGGCGTCCCGGACAACGGTCGAGGGATGCCCTCAGGGCGTGGCCACCGAGCCGCACCAGACGGGTGTGCGCCGACGCAGCCAAGCGCTCCCCGGCCGAAGGTGGAGCGGGACGGGGACAGCATCAGGCCGAACCGGCCGGCGTCGGCGTCGCGAGGCGGCGGACGGACGTCCCGTCAGTCAGGTGACAACCCGCCCGGTACCCCGTACCGGCCCCGACCGGGCGCCACCCGTGCGACCTGCCGAGTCTCCGCACCGTCAACACCGGCAAGCCCGGCATTCAGAAGGGATCCCGCCCTGTGCGGACGTACGACAACCCCGTGATCAGCGGGTTCCACCCGGACCCGAGCGTGTGCCGAGTCGGCGACGACTACTACCTGGTGTGCTCCAGCTTCGAGTACTTCCCCGGACTGCCGGTCTTCCACAGCAAGGACCTCGTGCACTGGCGCCAGATCGGCAACGTGCTCGACCGCCCCGGGCAACTGCCGCTGCCGCTGCCCGGCAGCATGGCCTCCCGCGGCCTCTACGCCCCGACGATCCGCCATCACGACGGCCTCTTCTGGGTGATCAACACCAATGTCAGCGGCGGCGGCAACTACATCGTGACCGCCGAAAACCCCGAGGGCCCCTGGTCGGACCCGGTGTGGATCGACCTCCCCGGGATCGACCCGGACCTGGCCTGGGAGGAGGACGGCACCTGCTGGTGCGCCTTCACCGTCCCCGGCATCCACATCGTCCGGATCGACCCGGTCAAGGGCGAGGTACTGGAGGGGCCCTTCCCCACCTGGTCGGGCACCGGCCTCAAGTGGCCCGAGGCCCCGCACCTGTACCGCATCGGCGACTGGTGGTACCTGCTGATCGCCGAGGGCGGCACCGAACGCGGCCATGCCGTGTCCGTCGCCCGCGCCCGCTCGCCGCGCGGCCCCTGGGAGGGCGCACCCGCCAACCCCGTACTGTCCCACAGCGGCACCGACCGGCCCGTCCAGAGCACCGGCCACGCCGACCTCGTCACGGCGCCCGACGGCACCTGGTGGATGGTGCTGCTCGGCACCCGGCCCCGGGGCTACACGCCCGGCTTCCAAGTACTCGGCCGCGAAACCTTCCTCACCTCCGTGGAATGGGACGGCAACGGCTGGCCCGTCGTGGCACCCGTGCACGAGCGCCACCCCGCGCCCGCCGGCGCCTGGCACCCCGTCCCGGCCCTGCCCGCCCGCGACGACTTCGACGCGCCCGTGCTCGCGCCGCTCTGGATCTCGCCGTACGCCCGTCCCGACGGCTCCTGGTCGCTGACCGACCGCACCGGCTGGCTCACCCTCACCGCCACCGGCCCCACCCTCGACCGCCCCGGCCACACCTTCGTCGGCCGCCGCCAGCAGCACCACGACTGCCGGGCCGCCGCCCTGCTCGATCCGGGCACGGGGCGGGGCGGCCTGAGCGTGCGCATGGACGAGGCGCACCACTACGACCTGGAGGCCGGTGAGGGAGAGATCCGTGTCGTCGCGCGCATCGGCCCGCTGCGCCAGACCGTGGCCCGCCGCCCGGTGCCGCCGGGCCCGCTCACCCTCACCGTGACGGTCCGTACCACCGAGATCGTGCCCCCGTCCCCCGAACTCGCCGGCATCGAGCCCCTGGGCCCCGACACCATCGCCTTCTGGCTCGGCGATCCCGACGCGCCGGACGCGCAGCCGCTCGCCGAACTGGAGGGGCGCTACCTGTCCACCGAGGTCGCCACCGGCTTCACCGGACGCGTCATCGGCATGTACGCGACCGACGGTACCGTCGCGTTCGACTGGTTCCACTACGTCCCGGCGCCCTCCGCCTGACCCCTGGGGGGCGACACCGGTCGGTACAAACCCTCTCCGGCGAGCTTGTCGGTCCTGTCGTTGCCCTCCGGGTTGGGCCTTTCACTGTCCTGCGGCTGGAAGTCCGGGCCGATGTCGGGGGCGGCGGGCCCAGGTGGCACGGGCGCCGTCGGGGTACAGCTGCCGGAAATCCAGGCCGCCCGAGGTCAGTGCCGGGCGAACTGGACCCGGGCGGGCTGCACGACGTCGGGTTCGAGGGCGATCCCTTCGACCGTCAGCTGTTCCCCGTAGACGTCGGTCACCCTGATCCCCCCACCGCACCCGTTGCCGTCGGCGGCGAGGAAGTAGTTGTAGTCGGTACGGGCCAGCCGCCGCCAGCCGTCCGTCGTCCGCACCTCCAGGCCGGCCACCGGGTTCCGGTGGCCGATCACCTGGACGCCGCACCAGTGGCGGCTGGACCCGGTCTTGTACCGGATGGAGAGAGCGTCGGACCCGGCCGGGCTCACCAGCGTCCAGGTGATCGGGATCCGACCGGCCGAGAGCTCCGCGAGCCTGGCGAACGCCTGTCGGCTGAGGTCGAGTTGACCGGGTGCGCACGGCAGCGGGCACTCGTTGACGATCCGCACGGTGACGGAGGCTCCGTTGGCGGCGCGGACCAGCACGTACGCGCCGCACGCCGTGGCCGTCTCGTAGTCGGCGTGGTTCATCGCCGCGATCATGAGATCGCCGGACGGGCCGTAGAGGCAGGCACCGCTGCCGTCGCCCGCCTCATAGGCGGTCGCCACCCCCTGGTAGCTGACGGCGGGTCTGATCCGTCCGGCCGAAGGGGCCGCCGAGGCCTTGAGCGCGCTGCTGGAGGCGGACGGGGCCGGGGTACTGCCGGCCGACGGCGGCGGACTCACGGCCGGCGACCGGGCCGCATCCGTCGTAGGGCCGGCCGCTGTGGAGCCGACCGGCGTGGGGCCCGCTGTAGCGGGGTCGGCCGTCGCGGGGTCGGCCGTCGCGGTCGGCGACCCGGCCGCGGGAACGCTCGCCGCAGTGGCTGTCACGGACGCCTCGGCGGTATGCCCGGCGTCCGCCCTGCTCCCCGGCAGGAGCACGACGACCAGGCAGACCAGGACACCGACGGCGAGCAGAAGCAGCGGAACGCCACCGGCCGGCCCAGGCCGCCGCGGGGTGCCGTGTTTCGTTGTCCTCATGCCCATCCGTTCGCTTGACCGAGTCGACGTTGCACCTCCTGGTGGCCGCCGAAGCCGGAAAGGTTGCCGCCGGATTCGACTTTTCCAGGAGGGGACGACCGGGAGCGAGCCGTCCCCCTCCCGCAAGCGTTCAGGACAGGTTGCCGCACACCACGCCGCTGCCACAGCCGTGGCCCTGGCCGCGCGGGCACACCCGGGGCAGGACCGGGCGCGCAGGGTCCGGCGCCCGCCGAAGACGGGCAGGGATGAGCAGGGGCCTGCTCCCTATGTCTCGCCGCGATCGGCCTGTGGCGGTCGAGGGACTCGGCGCCGGGTCAGATGAATCGCCACAGGTGGTCGTCGGTGCCGTTGTCGTCCCAGAGGACGGCCTGGGCCCCCGATGCGGTGGAGGCGCCGGAGACGCCGAGGACGCGGCCACTGTTGGCACACTGGATCCTGAAGGTGTCGCCGCCGCCGTGGCGCAGGCGCCACCGGTGGTCGGCGGCGCCGTTGTCCGCCCACTGGACGATCCGGGCGCCGTTGGCGGTGCCGCCGTTCTCCACGGCGAGGACCTTGCCGCTGTTGGAGTTGCGCAGGCGCAGGTAGCCGCCGGTGTCGACGACGGCCGTCCAGAGGTGGTCGGGGGTGCCGTTGTCGTCCCACTGGATGGCAGGGCCACCGTCGGCGGTGGACATGTCCTTCACCCCGAGGACCCGCCCGCTGGCGACGTTCTGGATGCGCCTGGCACCGTCGGGGGCGAACTGCCACTGGCCGGCGAGAGCACCGGTGTCGGGCAGCTGTACGGCTGCGGCGCCGTTGGCGGTGGAGCCGCCCGCGATGCCGAGCAGCTTGCCGGTGTGGACGTTCTGGAGCTTGTGGTAGCCGTTGCCCGCGTCGACGACCGTCCAGCGGTGGTCGGCGGTGCCGGTGTCGGCCCACTGGAGGACCGGGGCGTTGTCGGCGGTGGACATGTCCTTCACGCCGAGGACCTTGCCGCTGTTGACGTTGCGCAGCCGCAGTGCGGTGCCGTCGACGACGAGGATCCAGTCGTGGTCGGCGGTGCCGGAGTCGGTCCACTGCAGAGCGAGGCCGCCGTCGGCGGTGGACATGTTCTGGATGCCGAGGACGAGTCCGCTGGCCGCGTTGACGAGACGGAAGCCGGGACTGCCGGTCCGCCAGTAGACGGTGTAGTTGAAGCCCTGGGCGTCGTGGAAGGGGCCGAGGTTGACCGTCGTTCCGTCGGCGGTGGCCGTGAAGGCGAGGGCGGTGCCGCTGGTCCGGGTGATCGAGGAGGAGTCCAGGGCCGGGAGGGCGGACAGTGCGGTGCTGCCGTAGTTGCCGGCGAGGACGGCGGGGCCGTAGGTGATCGCCGCGACAGCCGGGTTGTCGTTGGCCGCCTGGAGGGCCACCCGCATGGGGAGCTTCACGGTGACGGTGTCGCCGGAGGCCCAGGACCGGGTGAGGGTGGCGTAGGTGCCCGGGTCGGCTGTCACGCTCTGGACGACGCCGTTGACGCTGACGGTGGCGCCCGACGTCCACGCGGGGATGCGGACGCGCATCGACCAGCTCCCGCCGACACTGCCGGTGACCTGGAGCGTCGTGGTGTCACCGGCCGGGTAGGAGGTGGCCTGGGTGACCGTGATGCCTCGCTCGGTCCAGTTCAGGACGGAGGGGAGGAACAGGTTCACCGTGAGGGTGGTGCCGTCGTGGAAGTAGATGGAGTCCATCAACTTCGTGTTGGACTCGACACCCGTTCCCTGGCAGCACCAGAACGTGCCGTAGTCGGTGCTCCAGGTGCCGCCGCCCCAGGCCGGGCCCCTGCCGCGGCGGCCGCCCGGGTTGAGGGGGGTGAAGTAGGTGACGTGTCCGTGCGGGTCCGCCGGGTTCTGGGCGCCGATGACATGGTTGATCAGCGCCTTCTCGTAGAAGTCGAAGTACGACGCCCGGTCCGGGTCCAGCTGCCACAACTCCCGCGTCAGCTTGAGCATGTTGTAGGAGTTGCAGAGCTCGCAGGTGTCGTCGACGAGGAAGCCCGAGATGGCGTTCTGGGCCCGGAAGTGCTCCGCCTGGCTGTTGCCGCCGATGGCGTAGGTGTGTGAGGTGGTGCAGATCGTCCATGCGTTGGTGGCGATGTCGCGGTAGCGGGTCGTCCCGGTGGCCTTGTACTCGCGGACGGCGCCGATCCACTTGGGCACCTGGGTGTTGGCGTGCAGGCCGTTGAGCTGGTCCAGGTTCGCGGCGAGGGGGTCGAAGACCGCGGCGTGGTCGAACCGCTGAGCCGTGGTCAGCCAGCGGGCGTCGCCGGTCTGTTGGTAGAGGTCCGCCAGCACCTCGTTCATGCCGCCGAACTCGATGCCCATCAACGACTGCATCGTGGTGCGGCTGAGCGGGGCGGTGCGTCGGTCGACCCAGCCGGCGAGCGCGAGGAGCACGTCGCGGGCCTGCGTACCGCCGATGAGGCGCCACACGTCGAGCAGACCGGCCATGGTCTTGTGGATGCAGTAGTACGGGACGTTGCCGTTGGTCAGCCTGCCTGCTTCGAGGCTGGTGAAGTCGGCCTCGGGGAAGCCCGAGAGGTATCCGGCGGAGAACCCCGCGCCGGAGTTGTTCGCCTGGCACTTGGCGAGTTCGGCCACCATGTAGTTCGCCTTGTCACGGCAGGCGGTGTCCCCGAGTGCGGCGTAGGACTGGGCCCAGGCCGTGAGGAAGTGGCCCTGCACGTGGGTGCGGAAGGGGAAGGCCGGATCGTCCCAGCCTCCGGTCGGGGTTGCGGCGTTGGTGGAGAGCCGGTGGTTGGCGCGGAAGTTGTACAGCAGGCGGTCGACGTCGACAAAGCGGAGGTAGGCCAGGGTGCGGTTCTGGTTGTCGAGCCACCGGCTGCTGGTGAGCCGCACCTGCCCCAGGCCGAACGGCACCACCGACACCCCGATGTCGGGCCTGACCGGGGACGTCTCGGCCGCAGCGGCACCGGGGCCGAGGACGGGGCCGGCAGTCGCGGCCACGGCCGCGACGCCGGTCGCCTTGATCATGGCACGGCGGCTGAAGGGATGTGCCGGCATGGTGAGCTCCACGGTGCGTAGGAGAGGAAGCCAGGGACTGGGTCGATGAGCAGCACCGGAGGCGCTGCACGGCGACACGGGCCGCCTTCGAGCGGTCGCGTCACCGTGGAGCGCATCGGGGCATGGGGCGGCCAAGGGAACTGTGCACAGGGGGCGTTGGGATCCGACCGGCTACTGTCGGTGGAGCCGCTGTTTCTTGCGTGGACATGCGTCGCCGACCCCGTCTCCGGGTGCGGCGCCCGCCCGTTGCAAGAGTGTTAACGCTCACAATTGCCGTGTCAATACTTTGCGCGTCCCGTGGGCCATTCCCCGGCGTGACGCTTCCTGCACCTGGACGCAGCGGTCCCGCTGGTCAGCGAAGCTGTCGATCGGTCAATCTTCGCTCGGCACTCGGCGCTCGGCGCTCGGCCGCATCCGGGCGCACAGGGGACGCGGCCCGTTCGTCCGAACGGCAGGATTTGGGTCAATCGTCCAGATGGGCGGGAGCGAACCGGCCCCCAGTCACGGTGAACTCACGGGACCTGGAGGCCGGCGAAGGGAACTCCACGAGGCGGGCCGCTCGGTACCGGGCGAGATCAGGGTGGTCGGGCGCGACGACACCCCGAGGCCGCCTACTTCGTTCCGCCGGAGAACACGTCCATCCTGCCGGCCGGCAAGCCCGGCCATCGCGGTGGCGCCGGTGAAGTCGTGCTTCAGCAGGTCGCGAACAGCCTGCTCGGCGGGGTCGCTGTCGGGACCGACGTAGACGCGGGCGCCTGCGGCCGGCGTAACCGGTACCGACGGGCGGCGGATGCGCAGTCTCATCAGGATTCCTCTGTCCGGGCCGCCCACTCGGGCCCCGCGTGACGGGCCGGCCCGGCCGGAAGGGGTGATGCTCCGGGGCCGTCCGGTCTGCGGGGGCAGGCAGGGGAGAGTATGTGACGGCCACGGAAGGCTCGTCAATGAAATCTACCGGAATTTCGACTGAAACTTTCTATCACCAGCGCCTCGGCGCAGGCTCGGGCCGGAGGATGCTCCAGCAGGCCGCCGAACAGCGCATTTCCATGCCCTGCGGCCGCATCCCCGGACAGAACGTCGGATGGCTGCGGGCAACCGACGCGGCTTCGCCCAATCTTCGATGCCTGCAACACCATTGACTGGGCAAGATTTCAGGGTCTAGCTTCAGGGACGTTCGATCCTGACTCCGAAACTTTCGAAGCCACCCTCTTCTCGTTGACCTCAAGGAGTTCGCAGTGAAGCTACGCCGCCAGTTCGCGGTCGCGGCCGGTATGGCCGCCGCACTCATGCTCGTTCCGTCCGCGGTCGCGGCGGCCGCCGGCGACAAGGCCCCGTCGGTACCGCGCGACTCGCTGCGCGCCCTGGGCGCACAGCAGAACCTGCGCATCGGCACCGCCGTCGACGACGCCCACCTGGGCACCGACAAGGCGTACACCGGCATCGTCGCCGACCAGTTCTCCGTCGTCACGCCGGAGAACGCCATGAAGTGGGAGGCCGTGGAGCCCACTCGGGGCAGCTACGACTGGGCGGCCGCCGACCGGCTGGTGCAGTTCGCCCAGCAGCAGGGCCAGGAGGTCCGCGGCCACACCCTGCTGTGGCACAACCAGCTGCCGTCCTGGCTCACCACCGGGGTCGGTAACGGGACCATCAGCACCGCGCAGCTGCGCGACATCCTCCACCGGCACATCACCGACGAGGTCGGCCACTTCCGCGGCAAGATCTGGCAGTGGGACGTCGCCAACGAGGTCTTCGCCAACTCCTGGGACAGCAACGTCCTGCCCAACGGCCTGAACGGCGACGACTTCTGGATCAAGAACCTGGGCGAGGGCGTCATCGCCGACGCCTTCCGTTGGGCGCACCAGGCCGACCCGAAGGCCCTGTTGTTCTACAACGACTACAACATCGCCGGCCAGGACGGCACCAACGCCAAGTTCACCGCCGTCCACGACTTCTTCGCGAAGCTGAGCGCGCAGGGGGTGCCCGTCGACGGCATCGGCGAGCAGGGGCACCTCGACACCCAGTACGGCTTTTCCGCCCAGCTCTTCCAGGCCGACCTTCAGGCCTACGGCGACCTCGGGCTGAAGACCGCCGTGACGGAGGCCGACGTACGCACCTTCGTGAACAACGCGACGGAGCAGGTCCCCACCAGCCAGCTGGCCGCGTTCGCCCAGCCGTTCGAGTTCTCCGAGATGCTGAAGGCCTGCCAGCTCGTCCGCCAGTGCATCTCGTTCACGGCCTGGGGCGTGTACGACGGCGACTCCTGGATTCCCGGTACGTTCAGCGGCACGGGCTACGGCCTGCTCTACGACGTGAACATGAAGCCGAAGGACGCCTACTTCGCCCTGCAGCAGGACCTGGCCATCGGCGCGGACACCGCGCACCGCGGCGGCAAGGGCGGCGGGAAGAAGTAGCCCCCCAGCGGCCGGCCCGCGGGAGCGCCCACCCCCACGGGGCGCCCTCGCGGGCCGGCACCTCGCTCGACGGTCCACCGGCGGGGCCGGTGGACCGTCGACGTCCGTCTGCGGAGTGTCCGGCATCAACTGCCGCGGGAACCTCAGCGGTTACCGCTGAACGGGGTCACCGCGGCCGGCGGGCACGCGGTGTCATCCCAGCTTCCACTGCTGGTTGCTGCCGCCGCTGCAGCTCCACAACTGGACGGGCGAGCCGTCGGCGGTGGCCAGGCCCGCCACATCGAGGCAGAGCCCCGACTGCATCCCGGTGACGGTGCCGTTCGAGTTCAGCTGCCACTGCTGGTTGGCCTGGCCGTTGCAGGACCAGACGACCACCTTGGTGCCGTTGGCGGTGCCCTTGGCGTTGGCGTCCAGGCACAGGGTGCTGCCGCCGACCGTCACGGTCAGCTGGTTCGACGACGTACGCGTCCAGGTCTGGCCGGCCCCGCCGTTGCAGGCCTGGATCTGCTGCTGCGTACCCAGCGCCGTGTTCACATCGGTCAGGCACTTGCCCGCACCCACCGCGCGCAGCGCGCCGGTCGTACCGCCGCCGGAGGAGCCGGCGTCCAGGCCCATGAAGTGGATGGCCTGAGCAGCCATCGCGGACCCCTTCACCGGCAGTTCGTGCCCGGCCCCGGCGATGCTGTACGCCTCGACCTGGGTGGTGCCGGCGCTGTTGTTGTACCGAGTACGGGTCCAGTTGGCCGCGGGGGTGTCGGTGGCCGACGGCGTCTGGCTCACGCCGAGGACGTCGGTCCACTGCTTGATCTCTTCACCGAGGTTGTTGTGGCTCAGGATGGTGTCGGCGGTCCCGTGCCACAGCTGCACGCGCGGACGCGGACCGCTGTAGCCGGGATACCCCGTGCCCCGTACCAGGCCGCCCCACTGCTGCGGGGTCATGGAAAGAAGGCCCTGGGCACAGGCCGAGTTCCAGCCGCGCACGGAGCCGGTGGAGAAGCAGTGATAGGGCACTCCCATGAACGCCGCACCCGCCTTGAACACATCGGGGTAGTCGGCGAGCATCACGTTCGTCATCATCGCGCCCGACGACTGCCCGGTGACGTACACGGCGTTGGCGTTGCCGCCGTAGTGCTGCTCCGTGTAGGTGATCATCGACATCAGCCCGACCGGGTCGCTGCCCCCGTTGCGGGTCAGCGCCTGGTCGGAGGAGACGTCCCAGCAGCTCCCGGCCGGGTTCGTCGAGGGGTAGATGACGAGGAACCCGTACTGGTCGGCGAGCGACGCGAAATCCTGACTCGAGTACAGGTAGGGCCCTGACCCCTGGCACCCGTGCAGGGCCAGCAGGATCGGGGGATTGGCCTTGACGTTGTTCGGCACGTACAGGTTCATCTGCAGGCCGGTCGGGTTGGTGCCGAAGTTCGTGATCTGGGTCAGCGAGGCGGCGGCAGCCGGGGGAGCTGCCTGCAGACTCAGGCCCGCTGCGAGGCAGGTCACGGCTGCGATGCCCAGGAGGCGGGACATGAGCGAGCGGAATCGGAACATGGGACCTCTCCGTAGGAATTGCCTTGGTTGTGATGGAAGTTCCGGCGCCGGCACGGAGCGACATCACCGATGCCGGTGACGGTCCGCCGCCGGCCGGGCGGACGGCCGCTGCGGTGGCGGATGTCAGGCCGAGGGGAAATCCGCGTGCAGGCGGCAGGTGTGGTCCAGGACTCGGACCGGGCCGATGGGCAAGGCGACGACCGCCTCGGAGCCGGCCTCGCCGGGGAGGAAGGTTGTCTGCACGGGTGCCGCCGCCTCGGCGACCGCGCGCCCCTGGGCGTTGAGGCGCCCCACCAGCAGTACCAGCAGTACCGGCACGACCGGCACGCCGGTGCCCGGCAGAGCAGCAATCAACTGCTGCTGTACGCCGGGTGGTTCCGGCGTCTCGACGTCGCAGCCCTCGCCACTGGTGCCGCGCCCGGACAGGCCGGCCCGGTCGCCGAGAGCGACGATCACCACCTTGGCAGTGTCGAGCAGCTCCTCGCCGGTCTGCGGGACGCTCAGGCCGGAGTCGGCCGGCGCCTTCCTGTTGCCGAACAGCAGCACAGGCCGGGTGCCGCGCATCGGGATGCCGCGGGACCTGCCGTCAACCACCGAGGTGTTGAACACCGCGGGCAGGAGGTTGCTCTCAGTCCCGGGTCCGCGGCGATCGCGTCGTCCGGCGGGAGCAGCAGGTCCGCCTTCACGTACGGCTGGATGCTGTCGCCGCCGCAGGTGACGAAGACGTCCGTTGCCCGGCTGTATGGATGACGGTGTTGAGCTTGGCCTGCTACTCCGCGCCGAGGACGGTGTCCAGGACGGGCTTGACCCTCGACGTCTTGATGAAGGTCTCGGCCGGCTGCTTGTCGACCTTGTCGCGGACGCCCCCGTAGCCCCGCAGGTGGATCACGCCGGAGTCTCCGCCGACGGAGGAGAACCCGCCGCTGCTACAGCGGTCATCCCCGCCAGGCCAGGGTCAGGCCGGGTGCACCAGCGAGTGTGCGCCCCACCATCAGGTCTCTCACAAAAGTTTCGACCCACTTCTCGAAACTAATGCTTGCCCAGGACGCTAAGTCGCCGACATGTGTCGGGTCAACCCCTCGCACCGAGGGTTATTGAAGCGTGATCCGCCAACTGCCCGGCTACGCCCGTGCCCTATGCTGCGTCCATGGATAAGGGCGATGAACTGGGACGGGTGACCCTCGCGGACATCGCGCGTGAGGCCGAGGTCTCCGTTTCGACAGTTTCGAAGGTTCTCAACGGCCACACCGACGTCTCGGCATCCACCCGTGTACGTGTCGAGCGGGTCCTGAGCGACCACGACTACCAGCGCGCCGCGCGCAACAGTGGCGAAGCGCCCCTCATCGAGATCGTGTTCCACGAGCTCGACAGCCTCTGGGCGATGGAACTCCTGCGCGGCGTCGAGGCCGTGGCGAGCGAGAACGGGGCGGCTGTCGTGGTCACCCACAGCGGTTCACGCCACGCCCCGGGGCCGGAGTGGATCGAGGCGGTACTGCGCCGGCGCCCCCTCGGTGTGGTACTGGTCTTCTCCAGCCTGCCGCCCGAGCTCAAGCGCCAACTGCGCGCCCGGTCGATCCCGTTCGTGATCATCGACCCGGCCGGCAACCCAGACCCGGACGTCCCGTCGGTGGGCTCGGCCAACTGGGCCGGCGGCCTCGCCGCCACCCGGCACCTGATAGAACTCGGCCACCGGCGGATCGCCATCGTCACCGGCCCCGAGGACACCCTCTGCTCGCTGGCCCGGCTGGACGGCTACCGCTCCGCGATGTCCATGGCCGGCCTGGTGGTCGACCCCGCGCTGACCGCCTTCGGCGACTTCCACGCCGAGGGCGGATTCGCCCAGGCCAAGCGGCTTTTGGAGCTCCCCGAGCGGCCCACCGCGGTCTTCGCGGGCAGTGACCTGCAGGCGCTCGGCGTCATGGAGGCCGCCCGGGTCTGCGGCCTGCGCGTGCCCGAGGACCTGTCCGTCGTCGGCTACGACGACCTGGACATCGCGCAGTGGACCAGCCCGGCCCTGACCACCGTCCGTCAGCCCCTGCGCGAGATGGCCGAACAGGCGACCCGCCTGATCCTCATCCTCCGCTCCGGGGAGGTCCCGGCACCTCCCACCCGCCTCGAACTGGCGACCACGCTCGTGGTGCGCTCCAGCACCGTGGCGCCCTCCCTGACCTGAACGGAACGGGGCCCCGGCTCGCGAGCAGCCCCGCACACGGTCCGGCCCGGCCCTGAGCCTGCCCCGGACACACCTGGGGAACCCCCCGACATGCCGGGGGCTCGACCTGGACTCCCGGCGCACCCGTCACCAGGGCAGCACCTTCGGCCTGCCGTCGATGACCGGAGCGACGGGTGCAAGCCGCCTCGGCCGCGTCGGTGACGAACGGCTGGTTGCCGGAGGAACGGGACTCCCCCGGGCACCGATTCGCACGCCCCTGGGGTTCGTCCCGCGGACCGGCCGGGTGACCGTGCAGGGCGCACCTGTGGCGCCCGGGCCGAGCGCCGGACACCGGAGTGAGCGCCGGGCACGGGGGTGAGCGCCGACGCCGCGGCCATGTCGTCGCCCGTACCGGCGCGACCCGCGTGCCCCCTCAGCTGTCTCGGCCCCGCCCGGGACCACCCGAGACCACCCGGGACCACCCCACGGAGCAGCAGCGAAACTTTCGGTGGAACCCTCCCGTCAGTCGCGGCCCGAGATGGGGGCGATAGCGCGGGAATCGGCAAGGCATCGGCCGGGCACTCGACCCCGCATTGCCTTGAAGGCCATTTGACCAGGAACTCTGCCGACGGGACCGGACTCGAGAAGTGTCGAATCTATCGCCGTTTCAGTCGAAAGCGTTGACACTCTGTCGGGCGCAGGTCAACACTATCGCCGTCGACACGTCCGAACGGCCCTGGATCCGGGTCGCCCCCAACCAGCCTCGGACACAACAGTCTTGATGACAGCACGGTCCTGTGCACCGTCGCGCGACGCCGTCCGGCCGGCCCCACCCCATAGCGGCCGCCGCTGGCGCAGGACCGCGTCCACACCACCCCCACCCATCGGCAGGACGGATCGCTCCCGTGAACTTCTCCCCCACCAAGAGCCGTAGAGCAGGCCATCCCTGGCGGATCGTCAGCAAGGCGCGCGTCCTCCCGCTGGCTCTCGCGGCCGTCGTGCTGCTGCCCGGCACCGCCGACGCGGCGACCGTCTCCACGAACCAGACCGGCACCGACGGCGGGTACTTCTACTCGTTCTGGACCGAGGGCACCGGCGCGGCCTCGATGTCCCTCAACGGCGGCGGCAACTACAGCACCTCCTGGAACAACGCCGGCAACTTCGTCGCCGGCAAGGGCTGGAGCACCGGATCACGCAACCCGGTCACCTACTCCGGCACCTGGAACACCAGCGGCAACGCCTACCTCTCCCTCTACGGCTGGAGCACCAACCCCCTCGTCGAGTACTACATCGTCGAGAACTACGGCACCTACAAGCCCACCGGCACCTACAAGGGCACCGTCACCACCGACGGCGGCACCTACGACATCTACCAGACAACCCGCTACAACGCCCCCTCCATCGAAGGCAACAAGACCTTCAAGCAGTACTGGAGCGTCCGCCAGTCCAAGCGGACCGGCGGAACCATCACCGTCGGCAACCACTTCGACGCATGGGCCAGGAACGGCATGAACCTCGGCACCATGAACTACGAAGTCCTCGCCACCGAGGGCTACCAGAGCAGCGGCAGCTCCAACCTCACACTCGGCACCTCCACCGGCGGCGGAGGCACCGGCGGCGGCGGAACCGGCAACGGCTGCACCGCCACACTCTCCGCCGGCACCTCCTGGAGCGACCGCTACAACCTCAACGTCTCGGTCACCGGATCCACCACCTGGAAGGTGACCGTCAAGATCCCCTCCCCCGAGAAGGTCAGCTCCACCTGGAACACCACCGCCACCTACCCCGACGCCCAGACCCTCGTCGCCACCCCCAACGGCTCCGGCAACAACTGGGGCATGACCATCACCAAGAACGGCAGCACCACCTGGCCGACAGTGTCCTGCAGCACCAGCTGACACCCGACACCGGCCCACCACGAACACCCCGGGGCGTGGCGACCGAAACCGCCACGCCCCACCACCCCCGCGCAGCCATCGACCACGTCCGGCCCACGCTGCGCCAAGTATTGACAACTCGCCGCGCCTGATGCAGATTTCACCCGAGCATATCAAGCAGGCGGGTTTGCGCCACGAAGTGAATTGTTAGCGCTAACAGACCTGGCGGCGCAGTCGACAGTCAGGCGTCGATCGCCGCCGTCGAACGGGCACCCACCGCCGGCTCCGCGCGGCAGGAACTGCCCGGCGAAGCAGGCGCTCGCACAACCGCCAGGACGAGGCGCCGGCCCCCAACCGGCGCGCAGGACTCCCCCACCCAAGGAGAACGATCCGTCATGCCACGCTTCACCAGCAAGCCCCGTCTCCGCAAGATCCTGACGTCGGCCGCATGCATGGTCGTCGGCTCGGTCACGGCCGTCACCGCGATCCCGGTTGCCCATGCCGCCGGGGCGACCACGCTGGGTGCCGCAGCGGCCGGCAGCGGCCGGTACTTCGGCACAGCGGCGGCCTCGGGCAGGCTCGGCGACTCGACGTACGCCACCATTCTCGACCGGGAATTCAACATGGTCACCCCGGAGAACGAGATGAAGTGGGACACCGTCGAGCCTTCTCGCGGGTCGTTCAACTTCGCCCCCGGCGACTCGATCGTCAGCCGTGCGACCGCCCACGGCCAGCAGATGCGCGGCCACACCCTGGTCTGGCACTCCCAACTGCCCAACTGGGTCAGCTCCATCAACGACGCCAACACCCTGCGCAGCGTGATGAACAATCACATCACCCAGGAGATGACCCACTACAAGGGCAAGATCTACGCCTGGGACGTGGTCAACGAGGCCTTCGCCGACGGGAGCACCCAGCACCGCAGCTCGGTGTTCCAGAACGTGCTGGGCAACGGCTTCATCGAGGAGGCGTTCCGCACCGCCCGGAGCGTCGACCCCGCGGCCAAGCTCTGCTACAACGACTACAACATCGAGAACTGGTCCGACGCCAAGACGCAGGGCGTCTACAGCATGGTCAAGGACTTCAAGGCCCGCGGTGTACCCATCGACTGCGTCGGCCTCCAGAGCCACTTCGGCGCAGGCGGCCCGCCGGCCGGCTTCCAGACCACCCTGTCCAACTTCGCCGCGCTCGGCGTGGACGTCCAGATCACCGAACTCGACATCGCCCAGGCCTCCACCACGGCGTACACCAACACCGTCCAGGCCTGCCTCAACGTCGCCCGCTGCACGGGCATCACGGTCTGGGGCATCCGCGACAGCGACTCCTGGCGCACCGGTGAGAACGCGCTGCTGTTCGACAACAACGGCAACAAGAAGGCCGCCTACAACGCGGTTCTCACCACCCTGGGCGGCGCCGGCGGCGGCACCCCGGGCGGCGGCATCAACTCCGGCACCGTCTACACGCTCTCCGACGTGGCCGCCGGACGCGTTCTCGACGAGCCCGCGGGACAGAACGCCAACGGCACCCTGCTCCAGGTGTGGGACGCCAGCGGCGCCGCCAACCAGCAGTGGCGGGCCACCCAGAACAGCGACGGCTCCTACACCCTGACCAACATCGCCAGCGGCCGGGCACTCGACGAGCCGGGCAACCAGACGGGCAACGGGACGCGGATGGAGGTCTGGGACTCCAACGGCGGCGCCAACCAGCACTGGCGGGCCGCCCGCAACAGCGACGGCTCCTACACCCTGACCAACGTCGCCAGCGGCCGGGCGCTGGAGATCCCCGGTGGTCAGACCGCCAACGGCACGCCCGTCCAGATCTGGGACTCCACCGGCGGCGCCAACCAGCACTGGAACTTCAAGTGAGTTGAGCCGCAGGGCATCTGTCGCCCCGGCCCCTTCTCCCCACCGGACCCCCCTCGCGAAATCCCCACACGGGAATCCCACACGGGAAGTTCGCGCGGGAAGCCCCCGCAAGCCGCCGGGGGATGTGACACCACCCAGCACCTCAACCCTGTCCGCACAGCTGACCTGGTCATGTTAACGCTCACATAGTCGTGCGGCAGCTCCACCCACCCAAGGAGAGAACCCCATGCACAGCCGAAATTCGAGCCGCAGGCGGTTGTCCGTGCTGCTCACCGCCGTGATCGCGGCCGTGGCGGCGCTGGCGGCGATGCTCGTCGCCGGCCCGGCCCAGGCGGCCACCACCGGCGCCCTGCGCGGTACGGGTTCAGGCCGTTGTCTCGACGTGTCGAACGCCAGCCAGACGGACGGCGCGTCCCTGCAGATCTACGACTGCTGGAGCGGGACCAACCAGCAGTGGACGCTGACGTCCGGCAACCAGCTGACCGTGTACGGCAACAAGTGCCTCGATGTTCCGGGCCACGCCACCACGGCCGGTACCCGGGTGCAGATCTGGACCTGCACCGGCAGCGCGAACCAGCAGTGGCGGGTGAACGCCGACGGCACGATCGTCGGCGTCGAGTCCGGACTGTGCCTGGACGTCACGGGCACCAGCACGGCCAACGGCACGGCGGTGGAGATCTGGACCTGCAACGGCCGCAGCAACCAGCAGTGGACCGGCCTGTCCGGGACGACGACTCCGCCGGGCACCGCCTGCCCCCTTCCCTCGACGTACCGGTGGAGTTCGACGGGCGCACTGGCGCAGCCGGCGAACGGATGGGCGTCGGTGAAGGACTTCACCGACGTCGTGTACAACGGCAAGCACCTGGTCTACGCGTCCGACGTGTCGGGATCGTCGTACGGCTCGATGATGTTCAGTCCCTTCACCAACTGGTCGGACATGGCGTCGGCCGGCCAGACCGGGATGAGCCAGGCCGCGGTGGCACCCTCGCTGTTCTACTTCGCGCCCAAGAACATCTGGGTGCTGGCGTACCAGTGGGGCGCGTGGCCCTTCATCTACCGCACGTCGAGCGACCCCACCAACCCCAACGGCTGGTCCGCCCCGCAGCCGCTGTTCACCGGTAGCATCCCCAACTCCGGTACCGGTCCGATCGACCAGACCCTGATCGCCGACGACCAGAACATGTACCTGTTCTTCGCCGGCGACAACGGCAGCATCTACCGGGCGAGCATGCCGATCGGGAACTTCCCCAGCAGCTTCGGCTCCTCGTACACGACGATCCTGACCGACACCACGAACAACCTGTTCGAGGCCCCGCAGGTCTACAGGGTCAAGGACCAGAACCAGTACCTCATGATCGTCGAGGCCCAGGGCGCGAACGGGCGCTACTTCCGCTCGCTCACGGCCTCCAGCCTGAACGGCTCCTGGACCCCGCAGGCCGGCTCCGAGAGCAACCCCTTCGCGGGCAAGGCCAACAGCGGCGCCGGCTGGACCAACGACATCAGCCACGGCGACCTGGTCCGTAACAACCCCGACCAGACCATGACCATCGACCCCTGCAACCTGCAGCTCCTCTACCAGGGCAAGTCCCCCACCGCGACGGGCCCCTACGACCAGCTCCCCTGGCGCCCGGGCGTCCTCACCCTCCAGCACTGACCTGTCTGATCCACGGTGACAGCGGTCGGGCGCGGCCGGCAGGCGCACGGAGGAACGGTCCACGGCGTGGGCAGCTCCACCTGCTGACCGACACCCACCGCATCGAGGAACCCCAGCCGTTCGCCGGTTGGGGTTCCTCTCTTCGGTGGACCTTCATCGCGGTACGGACCGAAGCCCGAGGACGCCGCCGCAGCGACCGCTCACCACCCCTGACGTCGCGATTGCCGACCCTCGCCCATGCCGGTCGGGCCACATCCCGGTACTCGGACAACGCCCCCGTCCGTGGCAGCGCTCTGCTCGCCGGAATCATCAAGGAGTTTTCGGAGCTGCGGAGTTGAGGAGGCGTCGACCACGGACGGCATCAGCGGCCGGGTACCGCACGGCCCCGTCGCCCGGTCGGCTCAAGACGGAGTTGGGGCTGCGGCCCGGGCGCCGGCACCGGAGGCCCACCGGCAATCAGCTGACCGCGCCACTGGGCACCAGTCGAAGCATGGTGCGGGAAGCGGTCCGAACCCTCTCGGCCCGCGGCGGATCCGGGACCGGAACGGGCGCGGGCTCTTCCGCCCCGACGACGCGGCCGGCCGTGGGCTTCTCAGGGCTGGGGAAAGGGCGGGTGCGGCGCCGCAAGACGGGCCTGGCGTTGCTCCGAGGCGCGGGCGAGCGTCTCCAGCGGTCGGGTGAGCACCTCGGAGAACGCCAGTTCGGCGGCGCCGATCAGGACGGTGTCACCGCCGAGTTCGCTGACCCGCAACCGCAGGTTCTCCCGCACTGCTGCCAGGGCATTGGTGTTGATCCGGCTGCGCACCTGTGCGGCGGATCCGAGAAAGACGTCCCGGAGGGTGCCGCCGAGGATGACCAGGTCCGGATCGAAGAGGTTGACGAGGTTCGCGATGCCGATGCCGAGCCAGTCTCCGACGCGGTGCAGCGCCGCGCGCGCGGTGACGTCTCCGTGGTCGGCTGCGATGACCACCGACCGTACGGCGTCGGCCCCGGTGACCCGGCCGTCCCGACCGGCGGCTTCGAGGAGGGCGCGTTCACCTGCCTCGGCTTCCAGGCAGCCGTGGGCGCCGCAGCCGCACGGCCGTCCCTGGTACGGGTTGACGTTCATGTGACCGATCTCGCCGGCGTACCCGCGCTCGCCGCGCAGGAGTTCACCGTCGGTGATCACTCCGGCGCCGATGCCGATCTCACCGTGGAGGTAGACGAGGTTCTGGCTTCCGCGGCCGATGCCGCGCCGGTGCTCGGCGAGCGCGCCGAGGTTGGCTTCGTTCGCGACGAGGACCGGGATGCCCAGGCGGAGCCGGTCGGCGAACGCACCGGCGAAGTCGATGCCCTTCCAGCCCATGTTGGGGGTGAGACTGACCAGCCCGTCGGGGTGGCGGACGATGCCGCGTACCGCCACGGCGATGCCGACGCACGAGCTGCCGGCCGGTGCGCGAGCCAGCATCTCGTGGGCGAAGCCCGCGAGGATGGCGGCCACTCGCGCGGGGTCCTGCGGGTGCCCGTCGGGCCATGGGCACTCGCGCCGGTCCAGGAACACGCCGCCGAGTCCGATGAGGGCCGCCGCCAGGCGCTCCACGCCCAGGTCCACCGCCAGGACGTGCACGCGGGTGGACTCCGGCTTCACGACCAGCGAGGGCCGTCCGGCCCGGCCGGTCTCCTGCGGCAGCTCCTCGCGGACCAGGCCCGCGGCCGTCAGATCGCCGACCAGGCCCAGAATGGTGCTGCGGTTGAGGCCGAGCCGGGTCGCCAGGGCGGCTCGCGAGGTGGGCCCGTCGAAGTGGACGTGGCGCAGCAGGGCGCTCAGGTTGTGCTGGCGGATCTCTTCCTGGGAAGGACCGGCTTTCATGGCTGGCGACCCTCATCGTTGGGCTGAGCGGCGGCGGGACATGGCGTCCACGCCGGCGGCCACCAGCAGAACCGATCCCGTGACAGCGTACTTGACGCCTGAGGAGTAGCCCATCAGGCCCATGCCGTTCTGGATCACCGCGACGACCAGGCCGCCCAGCACGGCGTCGACGACGCGGCCGCGACCGCCGAACAGGCTCGTACCGCCGATGACGGCACTGCCGACGGCGAGCAGCAGGACGTTGCTCCCGCCGGTGTTGGGGTCCACGGAGTTGCCCCGGGAGGCGGCGATGATGCCGCCGACGGCTGCCAGGCAGGAGCAGATGACAAAGGCGGCGATGCGGATGAAGGCGACGTTGATCCCGGCCCGGCGGGCGGCTTCGGCGCTGCCGCCCACGGCGTAGATGTGCAGGCCGAAGCCGGTCCGCTGCAGCGTGAACGTCCCGAGCAGGAGGAGGGCCCCGATCACGGGCACGACGATGGGCACACCCTTGAGGGAGCTGACGATGACGTTGCGGCTGCGCTCCTGGTTCAGCAGGTACACGGCCGCACCCCCGAGCACGACGACGGCGCCGGTCCGGATGGCGAGGAGCGCCGGCGGGGTTCCGGCGAGGCCCCGGCCGAGCCGGTCGCGGCTGCGGCGCAGTTGCAGCGCGGCGTAGCCGGCCGCGCAGCCTGCCAGCAGGAGCCAGCCGAGGACGGGGCTGAGGTTGTCGTTCGCGATGGCCAGGATGGTCGGGTCCTTGACCGAGACGTTCGTCCCCTCCTTCAGCAGGATCAGTACGACGCCCTGGAAGCCGAGGAACGCGGCCAGCGTCACCACGAAGGAGGGGATGCCGACCTTGGCGACGAGCGTGCCGATGAGCAGGCCGATGACCGCGCCGGTGAGCATGGCGGCGGCCACCGCGGCGTACCAGGGCCAGCCGTGGTTGGTCAGCAGGATCGCCAGGACCGCGGCACAGACGCCGCTGGCGTACCCGGCTGACAGGTCGATCTCGCCGAGGAGCAGGACGAAGACCAGCCCCATGGCGATGGCTATGCTGCCCGAGCTCTGTGTGAGCAGGTTGGCGAAGTTCAGGTTGGACAGGAAGACCGGGCGCAGCAGGGCGAAGAACACGCACAGGACGACCAGGCCGGCGACGGCGGGAAGGGCGCCGAGCTCGCCCGCGCGCACCTGCTCCAGGTAGCCGCGGCCGACGTCCCCCAGGCGGGTGGTGGTCGAGGGCCGGCCTTCCTCGGGGTCGGTGGGCCGGTTCGGCCGCTCGGGCTTCCGGGGGGCGAGGGCGGCGGTCATACGGCGGCTCCGTTGGGGGTGGTCTGAGGGCCGAGGTTGCCGCTGCGGCCCGAGGTGATCAGTTCGACGACCTGGGCGTGTGTCACGTCGGAGGCCTTGACCTGAGCGGCCATCCGCCCGAGGTAGAGCGCGGCTATCCGGTCGGAGACCGCGAAGACGTCGTTCATGTTGTGCGAGATGAGCACGACGGCCAGGCCGTTGTCGGCCAGCCGGCGCACGAGTTCCAGGACCTGCGCGGTCTGGGCGACGCCCAGGGCCGCGGTGGGCTCGTCGAGGACCACGAGCTTGCTGTTCCACAGCACCGCCTTGGCGATGGCGACGGTCTGGCGCTGGCCGCCGGAGAGGCTGGAGACCTTCTGGCGAAGGGACTTGACCGTGCGCACCGAGAGTCCCCTGAGCGTCGCGGCGGCCATCTCCTCCATGGTCGAGTCGTCGAGCACCATGCCGCGGTGCTTCTCCCGCCCCAGGAACATGTTCTGCACGATGTCGAGGTTGTCGCACAGTGCGAGGTCCTGGTAGACGATCTCCACACCGAGCGCGGCGGCCTCGCGCGGGCTGTGCACCTGGACCGGCCGCCCGTCGAAGAGGTAGTCCCCCGCATCGATGGGGTGGATGCCGCCGATGCACTTGACGAGCGTCGACTTGCCCGCGCCGTTGTCGCCGATGAGTGCGGTGACCTCCCCCGCGTACGCGCTGAGCGCGATGTCGTGCAGGACCTGGACGGGGCCGAAGCTCTTGTCGATCCCGCGCAACTCGAGAGTCGGTGTCTCTGTCATGGGTGGGGCTCCTGGGGATTGACGGGGTGGGCCCCGTGCCACCGACGGCCGGGGCCCACTGGTACAGCCGGGCGCTCGCGCGCTACTTGATGCCGGCCTTCGTGCAGAGCGCGTCGTAGTCGCCGGTGCACAGCTGCGCCTTGGTGACGAAGCCGTCGGTGATGACGTCCTGGACGTTGTCCTTGAAGACGGCCTGGGGGGTCAGCAGCGCCGCCGGGACGTCACGGTTGCCCGTCGCGTCGTGGACGGTGGCGTTGGTCTCGCCCTTCTTGCCGTTGGCCAGGGAGACCGCGAGAGCCGACGCCGCGTCGGCCTCCTTCTTCACCGCCTTGTAGACGGTCATGCACTGGTCCCCCGCCAGGATGCTCTGCAGGCCCTGCACCGTGGCGTCCTGACCGGTGATCGGCACCTGCCCGTTGCGGTGGTTCTTGCGCAGCACGGCGATGGCCGAGTTAGCCAGACCGTCGTTGGCCGCGAGCACCCCGCCGATGTTCGGCTGGCTGGTGTACATCTGCTCGAAGATGGTCTGCGCCTGGGCGTTGTCCCAGTCGGGCACCGACTGGTTGGGGCCCTTGATGTACTCCCCGGAGGCGTACAGCGGGGCCAGCACGCCGTTGTAGCCGTTGGCGAACAAGGTGGCGTTGTTGTCCGTCGGGGAGCCGTTGAGTTCGGCGACGACGGGGTTCTTGGCGCCCATCTCGCCCAGACACTTCGTCAGGCCCTCCCCCTGGAGCTTGCCGACCTGGGTGTTGTCGAAGCTGACGTAGTACTGGGCGGAGCCGCCGAGGGTGAGCCGGTCGTAGTCGATGGTGGCCACGCCCTGGGTCTTGGCCTTGTCGAGGACGGCCTTTCCGGTTCCGCTGTCGAGGTTGACGATGATCAGCACGTTGACGCCGCTGGTGATCATCTGGTCGGCGATCGTCTGGAACGCCTGCTTGTCGCCCTCGGCGTTCTGGATGTCGTAGTCCACACCTGCGGCCTTGAAGGCCGCCGCGAGGTACGGCCGGTCTGCGGTCTCCCAGCGGACGGACGATTTGCTGTCCGGCAGGATCACCCCGATCTTCGGCTTCTTGGCGCTCCCCGAGCCGGCACCGGAACCCGAGGAGCCGCAGGCGGTGACCGTGGAGAGCAGGGCCGCTGACACGGCAGCGGTGGCGAACAGGAACCCCTTGCGCATGGGCAGGGTCCTTTCGAGGCGTGTCCGACCTGTGCCGGACGTGCGTTGGCTGATGAATGGTGGGGATGGCACGAGCACCGGAGCGGGGAGCAGCTGACCCCAGTTTGTTGCCTGCGACAACATACGGCCCGGCGATGAGCCCGCCAAGCCCCTGCGCCGACCCGCGTGCGTAACGATCGAGTTACCGGAACCTGGCCAGTGCGTTTGCGAGTCAGGGCAGGGTCGACGCCTGCACAGGCCGGCCTGGCGTTCGATCGGTGGGAGATCTGCAGGCAACTGGGCGAGTACAGGTTCGGTGGTACCGGCCTTCGCCGGGGGGCCGGGCCACCGCGCAGCCGAAGGTCTCAGGCGACGGCCGGGTGGGCCTCAGGCCAGGGACGGTCTTCTCTCCTGCACGGGATCGGCTCGACCGCAAGGAAGCACTGACCGCGCATGCGGCTGCACGCGGCTGGTACCGGCAACACTGACTGCCCGGCCCGGCCTGAGTGGATGTACAGGTCTCCGGGGCTTCCTCAAGGATGCAAGAGGTGTCCGTAGCGGCCGCAAGCCGGGCTGAGCACGAACTCTCCCAGCTCCTGCCACGACGGCCGGCCGGGCCCGCCAACTGATCGACGCTGAACCGGGCTGCCACTACGGCTCGGGAATGCGCAAACGCCGTTGGGACGCCGACGCCGTCCGTGACGACCTACGCACCAGCGCGGGCGTTCCGGACGGCCTGGTGTTCGCGACAGAGCCCCAACTCGCCGTGCAAATGGTCGAGCGGGCCCGGGATGCGGGACCACCCGCGCGCTGGGTCGCGGGAGACGAGGCCTCCGGCGACAGTCCGCCTTTACAGACGGCTCTGGAACAGCATCGGACCAGCTCTGTCCTGACTGTCTCCCGCACCCACCTTGTCGTCACGCAAGTGGGGTAGTTCAAGGCAAGGACTCTGGCTGTGCGGATCCCGAAGCAGGCCGGACCGGACCCGGCGACCATGCGTTCGGACGCTCCCGCGGCGGCCTGTGCACGAAGATCCACCTCGCCGGCGACAGCCTTGCACGCCCCCTCGCCCTTTGCGTCACCGCGGGCCAAGCCGGCGACGCCCCGGCCTTCGAGCCCGTCATGGCCGGCATCCGTGTTCCGCGAAGCGGGTCGGGCGGATCGAGGACCCGACCCGATACCGTCCTGGCGGGCCGCGCGTACTCATCCCGCGCGATCCGAAAATACCTCCGCCGACGTGGAATCCGCGCTGCCGTCCCCCAGCCGTCCGACCAGATCGGCCACCGTCTACGGCGAGGCCGCGCCGGCGGTCGCCCACCGGCTTTCGACGCCGAGGCGTATCGGCAACGCAACGCGGTCGAGCGATGCATCAACCGGCTGAAGCAGTGCTGCGGCCTGGCCATGCGCACGGACAAGCTCGCCATCGCCTACCGGGCCGCACTCCACCTCGCCGCCATCCTCATCTGGGCACGCCGATGACCACGGAACAAGAACCTAGACCCGTTCCAGCGGGCGGTGAGGGGGCGGCGGGAGCTCGACCTGGACGGAATCGCCGGGGCGGACGGTCCCTCCACGGCGGACCACAGCCATGACGCCACACTTGAACGTGAACTCGCCGGACAAGGGGTCCATGGCGAAGACCTCACCGAGCAGCCCCTTGCGGAAGTCGTTGATCTTCGAACACGGGTTACGCAGTCCGGTCACCTCAAGCACCGCCTGCTCCCCCAGTTGGAGCAGAGCGCCGGTGGGCAGGCCCAACAGGTCCATCCCGCGCGTGGTGATGTTCTCGCCGAGCTGGCCCGCAGAGACCCCGAAGCCCTTGAGTGCGAGTTCGTCGAAGAGTTCCTCGTGCATCAGGTGGACCTGGCGCAGGTTGGGCAGGTTCGGCTCGTAGGTCATGCGGAACTGGTGGCGGATCGTCTCACCTGCGTGAACGTCTCCTTCCACTCCGAGCCCCGTGAGCAGCCTGATGGAATCGCGATTGGGCTTGCTGAACGAGTACCCCTCGTTGCGGCTCACTGCGGTCACCTGACCAGGCATCACGCCCTCCACCTGTCGTCATTCTGCGGCTGGTCGATCATAGAGGCGGTGCAAGCAGCCCTGCGAGGGAAGCGTGCAGTGAACGGACCTCATCGAGCGGATGGGTCATGTCCGACTCCTGATCGGCACCATCCCGTCAACGAACACCAAAGAGACCGTTCCTAGGTCCGCCGCTGGGCCTCCTGGCGTCGCTGGGTCACCCTCGCGATGCTCGGCGACGCTTCCCTCCCTCGCCGTCACGCAGCCATCAAGAGCCACGACCGGCGCGCCCCCGACGGCCTGATCCCCCTGACCGGCAACGAGATCCAGCACCTGTTCGCAGCTTTGATCAGCCCCGTCCACGGCCTCGCGCACCGACTGCGCTGGTCACTCCGGCGACGACAACACCAGGCCCGTGCACGCCAGTGCCACTACCGGCGGCAAGCGGCACTCCAACCATGAAGATCTTGATCTACGACTGGATTACTGGGCACTCGGCCTGAGCCGGAACCACATGTCGACCTGCGTGGCCCGCCTACGGTGCACCCGCCACGCCCCCGCCCCCGCCCCCGCCCCCGCCGGGAGAGAAACACTCCAGGAGTCGAGCTGGAGCTACTCCAAGGCCCGAAGCAATGTGCAAAACCGAGAGGAGGGAGGGATTGCGTCGGCCGTGCTCGATATAGGCGATCCCCCTGAAACTCATGGCGTTCCTGCGGTGCCGACGCCGAGCGTCCGGCCGCGGCATGGGGACTCACGGCCACGTCGCTGTGCGCCAGGCCGGCGCCATTCTGTGCCTGCGGGACCCCAGCCGCTGTCGCGATACAGCCGTGCGCCGGGCCCAGGACAGCGAGTACCGAGTCCGGCGAGCCCTGGCTGGGGCAGCGGCCCAAGAGAGTTCCAGGGGAACCGAATTGGCTAACGCGCTCCTGGAACTACTTGTCCACAATCCTCGCCATGGCGTCATCCGCTTCGCGGAGCAACTGAGCACACCTTGCTGCCTGCCAAAGGTCTACGCCACCGGAGGCACGGGTCGGGCCCACAGGAAGGGGTGGGCACGACCCGCATGTTGCGCGTCGCTGGGCGAAATTGGGCCCGCACGTCAGATGCACTGACTTCTATCAGGTGGCAAAAAGCTCCCCACGCTCGACGGCCCCGCGCAGGACGGCGGCGAACTCCTGGGGAAGGAGGTTGACGGTGTCGAGCGCCGTGGTGGTGAGGGGGATCTCCTCCAGGATGTACTCGCCTCGGCCTTCCTGGCTGAACTCGGGGCCGGTGCGGTCCTCGAAGCTCCACTTCTCGATCGTGGCCAGGTAGAAGGTCTCGTGGTCGGTGTCGGTCTGGTGGGTGTGGAGGACGCTGACGATCTGGGCTTCGCCGGCGATCTCCTCGCGGACCTCACGTCGCAGGGCGTCCTCGGGGTCGGCGTCGGTCGGTTCGATCTTGCCGCCGACGATGACCCAGTACGGATCGAGGCCGGGGCGGATGCGCTTGATCAGCAGCATGGTGTCGTTCGGGGTGAGGAGGACGGCTCGGACGCGGTGCTGCATGGCACTCTCTTCCAGTCTCGATGGTGCAGGGCGGTCAGTGGAGGATCCAGCCACCGTCGACGTGCAACGACTGACCGGTGATGAGGGACGCGCTGGGGCCGGCGAGGAAGGCGACCGTTGCGGCGACATCCTCGGGGCGGCCTCGGCGCCGGACGCACTGGCGGCCGATCTGATCCTCCGGGCTGGCGCGGTGGTGAGTGGGCAGGTCGTTCTCCGCCTCGACCTGGATGGCCCCGGGCAGAACAGTGTTCACGCAGATTCCGGCTGGTCCAAGTTCCCTGGCCAGCGACCCGGTGAGCCCGAGCAGCCCGGCCTCGGCGGTGTTGTAGGCGACTGGCCCGGGGCGGCCGGTGCGGGCGTTGACGCTGCCCATGTTGACGATGCGACCCCAACGGCGCTCTGCCATACCCGGGGTGATGGCCCGGCAGGTCCGGTAGTGGATGGTGAGGTTGGACTCGATCGTCCGGGCTCACTGGTCCTCGTCGAGTTCGTCCCACGGGCTCCGGGGGTGGGCGCCGGCGTTGTTGACGAGGATGTCGATCGGGCCGAGTGCGGACTCGACCTGACTCGTCAGCGCGGCCACGGCGTTCGACGTGTGAGGTCGGCGCTGACCTCGATGCCGGTGCGGCCTTCGCGGCGTACGTCCCCGCTCGGCGGCCACGATCCCGTTCCCCTCGATCCGCGCCTCACAGACCGTGATGTCCTCGACAGCCGAGACACCGGCGGCGTAGCCCTCGATCGTTCGACCCGGCGACAGCCCGCGCGGTCAGGTTCCGCCGCAGCTGAGTTCATGCGGACAGGCGCGACTACGTCTTCACGTCCCGTTGTCTCCGGGGAGACGTCATCGCGGGCAGGCTGTTCGCGGGCTCGCGCTCCCGAGCCCTCCATGGCCGTACGCCGGCCGCCCATCGGG